>DASYAJ010000068.1:0-1710 GCA_036501405.1 Kapaibacterium sp. (SeqCode) | reverse complement strand
TTTCCGAAAAACGGGGCGGCGGCTTCGTGGCGCTTTGTGCCAGATCGACTTCTTCGATATTCGCCTGCTGTCCTTCTTTAATTCCATTGGGCAAACGGGAGGCATTGCCATCCTTGCTTGGGGTGGCATCGTCGGAAATCTTCGCGGGCGCGTCATCGACGTCATCCATCACCTGCATGTAGCCGTTGAAGGTGATGACCGATCCCGACGCGCGGAAGCGATATTTACTTCCCTCGTTTTCCTGCGATTCGATCTCGACCGTGGTCTGGTCCATCAGCGCGGGAGCCATTTGGCTGGAAATAAAGCGTTCCCAAATTAGCTCGTAAAGCGAATAAAGTGCCTTATCCTGCGCTTCCAAAAAGCGGCGGACCGATTTCGGATCGCGCATGGCGGAAGTTGGGCGAATCGCTTCGTGCGCTTCCTGCGCGTTTTTGCCTTGCTTCGCTTTTCGTTCCTCGCCGATGTAACGCGCGCCGTAACTTTTTTCGATATAGGCGAGCGCTTCGGCGCGGGCTTCGGGTGCGATGCGGGTTGAATCCGTACGCATGTAAGTGATAAGACCGTTAAGGCCCTCTTCGCCGAGTTCGACGCCTTCATAAAGCCGTTGCGCGAGTCCCATTGTCTTGCGCGGATTGAAGCGGAGCTTGCTACTCGCGGCGGCTTGCAGCGAACTTGTGATGAAGGGCTGCGGCGGGTTCTTCTTTACTTCCCGCTTGTTGAGCGAGACGACTTTGTACGTTTTTTGCCGAGCATCCTGCGCATAACCAAGCGCGGTTTTTTCATTCCCAATGAAGGTCGTTTTTTCCGGTTCGGATAAATCCTGGGCGCTGCCTTCAGGGTTGCGGATTTCAGAACCATCGACCGAAATCAGCCGCGCATGAATTGCAAACTCGGTCGATTCGGTCGAGAAATCGCCCCAAAGGTTCCAATACTCGATTGGCTGGAAGCGCTGGATGGCTTCCTCGCGCTCGCAGATGAGCCGCAGCGCGACCGACTGCACGCGACCGGCCGAAAGCGCCTCCGTGCTCTTGCCGATGAACGCCTTCCACAAAATTGGCGAGACCTGATAGCCGATGATCCGGTCCATGACGCGGCGCGCCTGCTGGGCATCGAAGAGCGCCTGATCGACATCGCGCGGATGCTTCATCGCTTCGGTGATTCCGGATTTCGTGATTTCCGAAAACAGCACGCGTTTGATGTTCGAATTTTTTTCCGAAACGATGCCCGCAAGATGGTAGGCAATCGCCTCGCCTTCACGATCAGGATCGGTCGCGAGGAAGACTTCTTTTGACGTTCCCGCCAGCTTTTTCAGCTTCTCGATGATTTCTTTTTTACCCTTGACGGTCGTATACGAGGGCAGAAACCCCTGCTCGACATCGACTCCGAGCTTCGATTTCGGTAGGTCCTTGATATGCCCGACGGAGGCCTCGACAATGTATCCCGGACCGAGATATTTGTTGATCGTTTTCGCCTTCGCCGGCGATTCTACTATTACTAATGATTTAGCCATTCTGTATTTCTAACGATTGCGGCAAACTACGAGAAGGGGAAGGGAGTTCACGGGGTGGTTTTAGAGGACGGAATTTATTCGCCGAAAGGAACGTACTCTAACCGAATGGAATTATTAAATTTATGCATGCCGCAACCATAGCTGAAACGGACAGTAGCTTTGTCCTTGTACTCGATAAAAGCGTTTATTCGAAGGAGACG
>DASYAJ010000067.1:0-2212 GCA_036501405.1 Kapaibacterium sp. (SeqCode) | reverse complement strand
CGCTGATCGATCGGCACGGCGTGAAAGAAGTGCTCATCGCCATGGGGACAAACGAGCACGAAAAACTGATTGATGTGATTGCGCGGGCTTCGAAATCGAATGCTGGATTAAAGATTGTTCCGGATCTCTACGACATCGTTTCTGGTCAGGCGCGCGCTCGGGAAATTTATGGTTTCCCGCTTATCGACGTGAACCCGGTTTTGCTCCGTCCTTGGGAAGCGGCGGCCAAACGAACGTTGGATGTTGGCGTCAGCGTGCTCATGATCGCCATTGGCAGCCCAATCATTCTCGCGACTGCGCTTGCGGTAAAGTTTACATCCAGCGGGCCGATCATCTATTCGCAGGAGCGAATCGGAAAAGAAGGACGCACGTTCCGCATCTACAAATTCCGTTCGATGTTCGTAAATGCGGAAAAAGGAGTTCCTCAATGGGCGTCGAAGAACGATCCGCGCGTTACGCCGGTCGGCAAATTTCTTCGCAAATCGCACCTCGATGAACTTCCCCAGCTTTGGAACGTGATGAAAGGCGATATGTCGCTCGTCGGGCCGCGTCCGGAACGCGAATATTTTGTAAAGCAACTTGTCGAGGAAATTCCGTATTACAACCGGCGGCACCGCGTGCGGCCCGGCGTTACCGGACTCTATCAAGCGATGATCGACAAATATGACGAAAACATCGACGATGTCCGGCAGCGCGTGAAGTACGATCTGATGTACATCGAATCGATGTCGTTTCGGCTCGATGTGAAGATCCTCTTTCGGACAGGTTATATGATGCTGAAGGGAAAAGGGCAGGCATAAAGAACCAGGATTTTCAGGATGGGAAGGATGAGGCAGGATAGCTTCGCTTTTAATTTTTTTATTCTCTCGTTCAATCAATAATTTAGAACAATGGCAGAAGTAATGACACAAGCTCCAATCGAAGCTCCGGCAAAGCCGATTCAGATGGTCGATGTCGTCGGGCAATACAAGCGGTATTCGGACGAAATCGATAGCGCGGTGCTCGAAGTGGTGCAGAGTGGGAAGTATATTAACGGTCCGTACGTCCAGAAATTCGAGCGCGCAATGGCGGAATATCTCGGCGTCGCACATGCGATCGCTTGTGCTTCGGGCACCGATGCGCTCCAGCTTGCACTGATGGCAATGGACCTTCAGCCGGGCGACGAAATCATTACCACCCCCTTCACCTTTGCTGCAACGACCGAGACCATCGCGTTGCTTCGCGGCAAGCCCGTTTACGTCGATATCGATCCAGCGACATTCAATATCGATGTCGAGCAGATCGAAGCGAAGATCACGCCGCGCACACGGGCGATTCTGCCCGTTCATCTTTTCGGTCAACCGGCGGACATGACGCGCATTATGGAAATCGCGAAGAAACATAATCTGCTTGTGATCGAGGATGCGGCGCAGGCGGTTGGCGCAAAATGGGATGGCCGGATGGCCTGCTCGATTGGCGACATGGCTTCCCTTTCGTTCTATCCATCGAAGAATCTCGGCGCCTTCGGCGATGCGGGAATGGTTACCACAAACGACGATAAGCTCGCTCACGCCATTCGGACCATTGCTAACCATGGTTCGGAACGTGCCTATTATCACGATCGGCTGGGCATTAATTCACGGCTCGATGCCATTCAAGCTGCGATTTTGAATGTAAAGCTGCAATATCTGGACGAGTGGAACGCGGCTCGCCGGCTCGCCGCAGACACGTATTCGGAGCTATTCGAGGATTATTCCGAGCTGATCCAGACGCCCTCGGTCGATCCACGAGCCGAAGCCATCTGGCATCAATATTCGATTGTTGTTCCGGCCCGCGAAACGCTTGTGCAGCATCTCAAGCAGGTGGGAATTCCCCATAATATCTATTATCCGGTGCCACTGCACTTGCAGAAGGCTTATGCGGAGGGCACACGAGGCGATTTCCCCAATACAGAATACGCGTCGGACCATATTCTTTCGCTGCCGATGCATTCGGAACTGACCGAGCCGGAAATTGAATATATCGCTCAGCATGTTATAGAAGGATTAGAAGCATAGACTCATTTTTTCTATTCGTTCCATTTTACCATGGCCCGCGCGCTCATCATCATTCCCACCTATAACGAGAGCGAGAATATCGTTCGGCTTGTGCATGAGATTTTTGCACAACAGGACCGCTCGCCCGACATCGCGCTGAACGTGCTCGTCGTCGACGATAATTCTCCCGACGGCAC
>DASYAJ010000066.1:0-13116 GCA_036501405.1 Kapaibacterium sp. (SeqCode) | reverse complement strand
GGACTTCCTCGGCGGCGATCCGAAAGAACGCCGGGAACGCCGGAAGAAGTATTTCGAAGAAGAGCTGAAGCGGCATCGCGAAGATAAGCGCCGCAAGCTTTCTCCGGGCGAAGCCGCCGGCGATACTTCGGACGAGGAGACCGCTACGCCCGAACGGGAGGAGCGCCGGTTTCTTCATCCCGATATTTTAGAAGAGCTGGTCGATTATTGTATCGAGCAGCAGAAGTTCGAAGAGGCGCTCGATTTTGCGATGCTGCTCACGGAGCGTGCTCCGTTCAATGGCGATGGCTGGCACCGCCGCGGAATGCTCGAAGCGCATCATGCCGAATTCGAGAAGGCGATTCTTTCTTACGAGCGGGCGCTTACGCTGAATCCGACGGAGATCGAGCTGCTCATCAATTATGGCGTAGCGCTCGATGGAGCAGGGCGCACGGAGGAGGCGCTCGAAATTTTCAACCGGACGCTAGCCAGCGATCCTTCGAATGACGAAGCGCTCTTCAATAAGGGCATCTGTTTCGAAAAAGCGGAACGGTTCCAAGACGCGATCGCGATCTTTCAATACCTGAAGGACATCAAGGACTTTGCAAAGGATGCACTCTACGAGCTTGGCTTTTGCTACGATTCGATCAATAAGCTCGAGAAGGCGCTCGAATCCTACGAAGCGCATCTCGATCTGGAACCCTACAATTACAGTGCGTGGTACAACCGGGGGATCATCCAGACCCAAATGGGGATGTACAACGCGGCGATCGATAGTTACGAGCTTGCGCTTGCGATTAAAGAAGAGTTCCCGGCTGCGTGGTACAACCGCGGCAATGCTTATGCGAACCTTGGAAAGCTTTCGGACGCAATCGATTCCTTTAAGGAGTGCCTGAAGTACCATCCGGAGGATGTCGGGTCGTGGCACAATTTAGCCAACGCCTACGAGGAACTTCGTCGGTGGCGCGAAGCGGTCCGCTGTTTTTCGCAGGCGCTGAAGTACGATCCGAAGCATGTCGAAAGCCTCTTCGGTCGCGGTTCGTGCTACGATGCGCTCGATGAACATGCCAAGGCGCTGGAGGACTACGATGCGGCGCTTGCGATCGATGGCAAATACTCGGAACTTTGGTATGCCAAGGCCGATGCGCTCTTCAATCTTGGGCGACACGAGGATGCTGCGATGGCGTATCGCATGGTGCTCCAGCTTTCGCCGAAGGACTTCGAAGCGTGGTTCGATTATGCCGAAACGCTGTTCGACATGAAGCGGTGGGGCGATGCGCTCCAAGCGTATGAATCGGCAAGCAGCTTTGCACCAGGGTGGTCGGAGCCGCATTATGGGCGGTCGAAAATGCTCTTTGTGGTCGGTCGGAGCTTCGATGCTGCGGTGGAACTGCTGATTTCGATCAAGCTCGATCCGCTCCGCTTGCGGGACTATGAAATTGAGTTCCCCCTCCTGAAAGGGCAGGCGGAGTTCGATGCGTTCAATGTTCACGTTCAGGCAAACTTGAGCATTGCCACCGGCGATAATTAATCGCTCGATTTTTCGAGCGATTGTTCTTCGAGTGATCGTTCTTCGAGGTTTTTATCGTTGCTTCACGACGAATTCGACGCGGCGGTTCTGAGCGCGACCATCGTCGGTGGTGTTCGGCATGATGGGCGATGCAGGCCCGTAGCCTTGTGCGACGATTCGGGATGCCGTAATGCCATGCTGGACGAGGTAATCTCGCACGGCATTCGCTCGTCGCTGGGATAAGTCCATATTGTGAGACAATGTACCGATGCTATCGGTATATCCGGCGATTTCGATTTTAAGTGTGGGAACGGAATTCATCATTTGCACGGCGCGGTCCAGTTCTGGAGTGGAGGCGGATTGAAGATCGGCTTTGTCGAAATCGAAAAAGACGAGCAGGCGCGTCTTGCCACCTTCGATTTTACTGAGTCTGAGTTCTTCGGGGTTTTTGAGGACGCGGCCTTCGGAATCGACTTCGAAGTAGGCAGTTCCAAACAAATAACCGGGAGCATTCGCCGTAACCGAAAACTTTCCACTTCCCGGTACGGGAATTGAATAATTCCCATTCGAATCGGTCCGGGTGGTCATCACGAGATGATTGTTCGAAAGATCGACGGCGGTCATTTCAGAAGGGAGTGGTTTACCGGTATTGGCATCGGTGACGTGGCCAGTCAGGAAGATTCCCAAGCTGTCGCGAACAAGATGGGCTGTGACACTCGGCGTTGGCGCCGGTTGGACGGGGGTAATTGGCGGGGGCGGCTTTGGAACGGGCGGAAGATCGTGGAACGGAAGCCGGATTCCAACCGTAAGCGTTGCATACCACAAGTGCGGATCGATCACAGCCGGTTGCTGCAGTTTCCAGAAGGCGGCTGTTCCGTTAATGGCGGAATCGGCTTCGGCCGTCTGCCATCTGGTGAACGGAATGCCGATAAGACCTTCTACGTCCATCAGCCAGCTTCCTTGGCCGACGCGAAAGACGTATCCTGCGCCAATCTGCGCATCGGCGCGGAACCCGGTGAACCAATTGTTCAGAGATTCAGACCCAACTTGTTGTGTATTGATATTCGATGTCGTGTGTGTCGTTAAGCGCAAATAACCGCCTGCCACACTGATATGCTGATTCGCGGAGAAAGAATTGGCGATCAGATTCGAGGCGCTAAAGCCTCCTGCAAGATAGAAAGGATCGCTTATCCGATAATGCCCAAGAATCCCGGCATTCAGTGTCGAAAGCGTGAGCGAATAATTGTTCGTCGCATCCGATGTGCTTTTGGGGAAATTAGGATCGAGATAAATCGAGGGTACAGATTCCTGATTCGACGTGTGATTCGTCATGTAACGGAACTTCAGTTCCACATCGAAGGAAGAGAAAAGAGCAAATCCGGCCTTCAGCCCGCCAACGAATCCAATGCCGGTTCCGAGGTTATCATAGGGCAGGTATGTGGCAAGATCCTGAATTCCGGATGGGGTAGTGGTCGAGACGATCCCCCAAAGGTAATTTTTCGCTCCGATGTAATCGCTTCCGGTAACGCCGACTTCGGCTCCGACGTAGGAGTGTCCGGTCGATATCCAGAATGGGGAATGAGGACCCTCGGTCACGGAGGAATCCGTTTGGCAAAAGGCGGAATATCCTGGCAAAAGAATAATCGCCAGAGCAAAGTGGCAAAGTAGAATCCGCATGAGATTCAAAAGTAGGTGAAAAACGGCTAAAATAGAACAGGGCTTCCTCTTAAATACGGAACTGAGCATTCTCGTTCCGTGTAATATCGGGCAATTCAAACCGGCGCGTTCATCTAGCGGCTAGGATACTGCCCTCTCAAGGCAGGTACACGGGTTCGATTCCCGTACGCGCTACCACTTTTCAGCTTTACCCTAAGCGGCAAAGCTGAAAGCCTTTTTAAGCAGTCTGCTCTGATTTTTTGCCGATTTTCCATATTGGAAGATGATTTTGCCATCCCAGAAGCACCCATAAGTGCAAAGTGACTAAAAGCGACCATTCGAAACCTCATTATATGGCTCTGGACGGGCTTCGAGGCATGGCTGTGCTGCTTGTCATGCTGCATCATTTTGTCCGCAGCTACGATTCGCAAAGCAGTGTTCACCTCTTTCTGTTGCACGCCACAGAATTCATGTGGAGCGGCGTGGACCTTTTCTTTGTGCTTTCAGGATTTTTGATAACAGGGATCTTACTTGCGGAGCGCGGCTGGCCATACTACTTTCGTAACTTTTATGGACGCCGTATTCTTCGAATTTTTCCGCTGTACTATGCTCTTCTGCTTTTCGCTTTTATTATCCTTCCCTTTTTTCATCTTCAACCATCGAGCGTTACGCGTGCCGATGCTCTTTATTTTCTGACATTCACCTCGAACATTCATTTTGCTCTTTCGGGATGGAGCTTCCATGCGTTCGATGTCTATTGGTCGCTTGCGGTCGAAGAACAGTTCTATCTCTTTTGGCCGCTTATTCTGTTACTGGTTCCCAGCCGTTATCAACTACGGCTCGTGCTTCTCGGATTTATTGCAGGCATTATCTTTCGTTTTGTCTGCATTCATGCGGGGACGACGTCGGCCTTCCTTTATGCGATGCTCCCATGCCACGCGGATGGACTTCTTGCCGGCGCCGCACTTGCGATCATAGCGAAAAATTGGAGCGAGTGGCCTCACGTCAGCCGATGGGCCTCTCTTACGCTCGCGTTCCTGGTAACCGCTTTTTTGTTCACTGGAAGTTTCCGAGAGGCAGGACTCGTACTCTATTACGATGCCTGGAACACGCGCGGCGCACTTTTTTATTATCCGATCCTTGCTGGATGCTTTAGCATATTTCTGTATCTTTGTATCGTGCAATCGAATCCGATTCAACGATTTTTTAAGAATTCCCAGCTCCGAAGCCTCGGTAAATACAGCTACTGCCTTTATCTTATTCATCAGCCCATCGCCCATGTCATCCATTCGTATTTTGGCGCGACGTTATTCGAACATCATGCCGATTACATGCCGGGAGTTTTGTTCGATCTCATTCAGATTACTCCTTTGTTTTTGGTCAGCTTTGCGGGCGCAGCGTTAAGCTGGTATGCTTTGGAGCGGCCTTTACTTCGGCTGAAACGATATTTTTCCAATGCCCAAACTGAGCAGCCACTAACGATTGCTGCGGCGATACCATAATGGAGTTTCCTCGCATGAATCAAAAGAAAATAGCTCCGCTCCATCTTCAACAGCGACGAACGCTGATCTGGACAATGCTTGCCCTGAATGCCGCGATTCTTGCCGTCGTGTTTTTAATTCCCTTCAATTCCGATCTTGATCTGTACCATTCCATGGGACTTGAACTCTCTCGCGGAAGGCTTCCGTACATAGGATCGTGGGACAATAATTTTCCGGGCATTGTGTACTTTCATTCCTTGAGTATTTTAATTTTTGGCAAAGGTTATCTTGGATTTCGATTGATTGATTTTCTCATTCATTTGGGAACCGTACTGCTTTTATTTCATCTCTCGATTCGGTACATGTCCGCTCTGTTTGCGGCGATCGGTGCGACCATTAATAGCCTGTATTATGTCGGTGGATCGTTTTGGCTGGTGGGACAAAAAGATGGTTTTGCCACATTCTTCATTTTGCTTTCGGTACTGCTGCTCTTGCAGGCGATTGAGAATCGTTCCCGAATCCTGAATCTTCTTTTCTCCGGTGTTGCAATGGGATTTGCAATCGCTTTTCGTCCAACCTATGCGCTTATCGGAATATCATTTCTGATTGTATTGCTCTATTGCAGATTTTCAACGAAGGAGATTTTTACGTGTCTATTGGGTTCAGTTATTCCATGGATTTTTATTCTGACCCCCTATCTCTTTGTCGATCGAGGACTCTATCAATTTTATGAATCGACGATTGCCCTGAATTTGAAGGTGTATGCTCCGTTTCGCGCACAGTATGATTACACGCAGCTTTTCTTCCATCCCATCGTCATTCTTGCTTATGCTTCGTTCCTTCGTTCGAAGAATTCGAAAGGGCTGAAAATACCTCGGTATGTTTTATTACTCACCGTTCTTTTATTGGGAAGTGTCATTGCGGGTATTGTCACGATGGGTAAGTTTTTAGTCTATCATTTCGATCCGCTTTTTGCCATTGTATCGGTTATAGCGGCCAAAGGGATTGAGAACGTAGCACTGCGAATTCCTTCCCAATGGATACGTTATGCTGGCGTTACGATTGTCTTTCTATTGATCGGGAGGATTTTCTATCCCTTCAATATTCTTCATCACTTTCGGGACGCGATCGAGGGAGGGAACCCGAGCCCGATCCATGCGGTGTGGACTATTCTCAAGGCGGATTCGAGTTTTGGTTTGAATTCGGAGGAGGCAGTGACCCAGTATGTCGATTCAACGACAGTGCCCACGGACTGCATTGAAGTTGCGAGCGTTATGTCGGCGCTTCGATGGCGGATTGACCGAGAAGAATGCTCGCGGTTCACGACAGTATATGCCTACGGGATGCAGAGCGCTGGGCAGCCATACATTCCATTCGAACGGGAGTGTCAGCAGGAGATGATAGATCGAATTCGTTCCAAACGCCCTCGCTTACTTTTGCTTGCAACAAAACCGGAAGCGTCGGCCTGGTTAAACATGCGTTCCCCCGAGACTTGTTTTCTTTCTATTCGTTCAATGAAAAAGTTCGTTGACTCCAATTACTTTATCACTGCGGAAATAGGACCGTATCGAATCTATCGCTTGAAATAAATATATCAATATTCCGAAGGTCTCCGCACCGTATCTACTTTGGAGATGGTGGGAACGGAACCGGAAAGCGTGTCGTGCTTCGTCGTATCCGGCGCAACGGGAGCTCCGGGATAACTGGTGTTGAAATATTCGATACGAGGACGCAGCGCATTGTAACTATATTCCATGAATTTAGCCCAGATCGGTGCCGCTGCATGACCGCCTTGACCGTCGGAACTATTGAAGGTGATGCGCTTGTCGTCGAAGCCGACCCATACGCCGGCCGTGTATTCCGGCGTGTAACCAACGAACCAAGCATCGGCGTAATTCTGCGTCGTCCCCGTCTTACCGGCAGCAGGTAAGCGGAAATAGTTCAACACTCGCATTCCGGTTCCATGCTGCACAACACCAATCAGTGACGACGTTATCTCATGACAAATTTTTGGGTCGAGCACGTTATCGAGTTCTGGTTTGCGTTGATAGAGAATTTTTCCATTGCGGTCTTCGACACGAATAATCGCATAAGGTGTTGCGCGAACGCCATCGTTCGCAAAGACGGAATAGGCGCTTGTAAGATCGAGCGGACTCACTTCCGCAGTTCCTAATGCAATCGAAGGATAGGGAGGGACGGTGGAACGAATCCCGAGTCGTTGAGCCATTTTCACGACGTCCTGCACCGAGGTCAACTCTAGGATGGCATGGACCGCCGCAAGGTTCAGCGATTCCTGCAAGGCATAGCGGATGGTTACCGTCCCGCCTTCTTCTGCCGCGCCGCCGAAATTACGTGGCGACCAACTTCCGATGTGCATTGGTTCGTTGGAGACCATCGATTCCGGCGTGGAACCATGTTCAAATACAGAAGCATACATAATGGGCTTGAATGAGGAACCGGGCTGCCGAACGATCTGCGTGACATGGTTCAGGCCATATCGTTCTTCTTTGTAATTCGACGCGCCGACCATTGCGACAATCTGTCCTGTCGATTGATCGATGCAAACGAATCCGCATTGCAACGTTAGTTCCTCATCCTTGATGCTATCGACAAAATCCTTATCGGCATACAATGCTTGTGCGATCTTGGCGCGGTCTTGGTCCGAAGAAGCAGCGCGATAATCGGGCGTGTTGCGAACAGCCTTCATCAGCGCGGAATCCAGCACACCTTTATGCCGCGCCCAATTCCATCCCTTATCGACCACGTTGTTCTGATAATCTTCGATATGTTCTGTTACCGCGCGGTTTGCAGCGCGCTGCATCGTGGCGTTGAGCGTGGTGTAAACGACTAGCCCATCGCGATAAATATCGTAGCCTTGAAGTTCCGGCATCTTCTGAAGCTGCTGTCGCACCATCTCCGCAAAATGCGGTGCGATCCCTTGATAGCCCTGATAATGCTTCACCTTCAGCGGATCTTTTTTAATCTTTGCGGCATCGTTCGCAGAAATAAATCCCGCGTTGACCGTATTATCGATGACGGTATTGCGGCGGTTGATGGCGTTGTCGTAATCGTCTTCGGGATCGTAATTTTCGGGTCCTTTTAAGATTCCCACCAGGTAAGCGCTTTGCGCGGGTGTAAGCTTGTTCACATCCTTCCCAAAGTAGGCTTGGCTCGCCGCCTGGATTCCATACGTTCCTCGTCCGAAATAGGTGACGTTGAGATACATTTCGAGAATCTCGTTCTTCGTATGGGTCCGCTCAATTTCGACGGCGGTAACCGCTTCGCGCAGTTTGCGAATCGCGGTTTTCTGTTGATTGAGATAAAGGTTCCTAGCCAGTTGCTGCGTGATGGTGCTCGCACCTTGTCGCTCGTGCAGCGTGACAACATCGGTTACCGCCGCGCGAAGCATTCCCCATAAATCGATGCCCCAATGCTTGTAAAAGTTCCGATCCTCGGTCGCGATCAGGGCTTTGATGAGAAACGGCGGGACGTTTCGAAGATGGATATTCGTCCGATTTTTAACGAAGAACTGATCGATAGGCTCACCGTCAGTCGAAATAATGCGCGTCGCAATTTCGGGATGCGGCGCTTCGAGCTGCTCCATGGTCGGTAGGCCGCGCTCGATGTCCCACCATATTAACGCAAAGAACGCGACGATCGCCGCGAGGATGAGGATGATATTTCGACGATGTTTCGTCATTTATGAAAGCGTAATCCTCTCGCCGATGTATCCCTTCACCTGCTCCATCGGAATTCGAATTTGCTGCATCGAATCGCGTTCGCGAATGGTCACGGTTTGGTCTTGCAATGTTTGGGAATCAATCGTAACCGCGAACGGGGTTCCGACTTCGTCCATACGCCGATAACGCCGCCCGACTGCGCCGGAATCGTCGTAGAACGATTTCATCGATCGGCGTAAATCGTGTTCGAGCTTCGTGGCAAGCTCCGGCATTCCATCTTTATTGACAAGCGGCAGCACGGCAACTTTGATCGGAGCGAGGAAAGGATGCAGCCGCAAAACAACCCGTTGTTCACCCTCTACCATTTCCTCTTCATATCCATTGCAGAGAAATGCCATGAAGCCGCGCGAGGCACCGGCCGCAGTTTCCACAACAAAGGGCGTGTATTTTTCCTTCGTTGTTTCATCATGGACTTGCAGGCTCTTGCCAGAAAATTCCTGATGGCGCGTGAGATCGAAATTCGTGCGGTTGTGAATGCCCTCGATCTCGCCATAGCCAAATGGGAACAGAAATTCGATGTCGCCGGCGGCTTTGGCATAGTGTGCAAGCTTTTCATGCGGCCGGAAGCGGAGCTTATTGTCGGGCATTCCTAAATTCCGCCACCAGTTCCAGCGTGTTTCGCGCCAGGATTCGAAAAAGTTCTCATCGGTTCCCGATTTGCAGAAGAACTGCATTTCCATTTGTTCGAACTCGCGGGTACGGAAAAGAAAGTTCTTCGTGTTGATCTCGTTACGAAACGATTTTCCGATCTGGCAAATCCCAAATGGGATTTTTTGCCGCGAACTTTGCATCACGTTCAGGAAATTCACAAAAATACCCTGCGCCGTTTCCGGGCGAAGATAAATCGCATTTGCTACATCTTTTACGGGACCGATGTAGGTCTCGAACATCAAATTAAAATTGCGTGGCGCAGTGAGCGATTTCGTGCGTCCGCAATTCGGACACACAATTAGTTCCTTTTCAACAAGTTCAGAGAAGGCGGAATTGTTTTCATCTAATTTGGCAAGAACAAGATCGGACATCTGTTCTTTCGTTAGATCGCGAGTTTCGATCCCAAGTTCTTTCGTAATCGCTTTCAGCTTTTTTTCCGACATCTCTGCGAAGAGATGATCGACGCGATACCGCGATTTGCACTCGCGGCAATCGACCATCGGATCGGAAAAATTCTGCACATGGCCGGATGCTTCCCAGACTTTCGGATGCATGAGGATCGCGGCATCGAGTCCTTCGATGTCGTCGCGGGAAGTCATGCTATGCCACCATGCCTGCTTGAGATTGCGCAGCATTTCCACGCCGAGCGGACCGTAATCCCAGCAGCCATTGAGGCCGCCATAAATTTCGGACGATTGAAAAATAAATCCCCGCCGCTTGGCGAGCGATACGATCTTTTCGAGCTGCTGTTGAGAAGGTGATGTCTGTGCCAATGCTGTAACGAGTTTTCGAGTAATGAGTAATAAGAAATGAGTAACGAGTAGGGAAGTGGCGACATTCCCGAACCTGGATTACGTGGGTTTAAGCGGATTATACGGATCACCTTTTTTGCATGTCCTTGCGAGCGGAGTTCATTCCGAGGAACGAGGAATGAACGGAGTCGAGGAATCTCATGCAGTTAAACCGGGCGTTAAGCTTGCAAGATTCCTCGACTTCGTTTTTTCTTCGTAAACCTCAAAAAAAGCTGCGCTCGGAATGACAAACAAATGTATCAACATTCTATACTTGGCAATGCTCGCAATAATAGGTATATCGTTCCCGCTTGCCTAATTTTTTCGCGGTGATTTTCCCGCCGCATTCGGCGCACGTTCCCTTGTGATAAATGCGATAATGTTTTTTGAGAACGTATTTCTTCCTCCAGCGATAAAAGAGATGAGAATAGGCATGTGCATCTTCGACCAAATCGGCGATTTGCTTTCGCGATAAATCTTTTATCCTTGTCAGCGGCGCAAGGTGCAATCGGAAGAGGACTTAATTTTTGATAATGTTCCCAACACCGGCAAAGATGTTCTGGTCGAGCAAAACATCGGTAACATACTCATTCGGACATTCGCGAACGAGTTTTCGGACATAGGCGGCATCCCATTTTCTCGACATCACATCGACGCGCCAATCGTAAATTTCATCGAGCGGCTCATCAGTCAACCGGATGGAGGATGAATAAAAATGGACATCGCCATTTTCGAATTGGAGCGTGAGGGTGGCGCTGCGATCTTTTGTGCGGTCGATGGTATAACTTCCCCACAACAGAAAATGAGTTCGAGTGGTCACATTGCCGATTTTGAGCAGAAGATGCTTTCCCCATGTTTTCGCCCAGCGGAATTTCTGGCCGGTGAATTGTTCGGCACCGCCGTGCCAGTTTCCTTCGGCATGGAGCACCGTCTTTCCGACGAAGCGTTTCAGTTCCTTCCGCAGGATGACAAGGGATGGTCCTTCCATGTCTGCGAAACCGTCTCATTTTTGTGCCATGGTGTGGGACATGCTTTAGCTTGTCCCCGTGTTATGGAGCAAGCTAAGGATGCCTCACATCAAATTAACCTATTCCGAAATTCAGCAGCAACGCCTGACCGAAGCCCAGGCTGCGACGAGCATCGATCGGTTGCCGGTCATTGCCATTCTGGAAAACATCCGTAGTCTCTATAATGTCGGTTCGATCTTTCGGACGGCCGATGGCGCGCGGTTGGAAGCGATTTATACTGTCGGTTACACAGCGAATCCAAGCGAGATAAATCATCCGCGGTATAAAGAGATCGAAAAGACATCGCTCGGTGCGACGAGAACCGTTCCGACGCTGCATTTTGAAACGATCGAGGAGGCGATTGCATCGGTTAGGGCGCTAAATAACCCTCCGGCCCCTTCCGATACGCAAACTCATAAAAGCCGGAGATTTAGAATAGCTTCGCTTGAGATTTCGTCGCATAGTCGTTCCGTTTTTGAATTGGGAAACGAAGATTTTCCAATTGCGGTGATTATCGGGAATGAAATTACGGGCGTGAGCGAGGAAGCGGTTGCGCTTTCGGATTTCACCATTGAAATTCCGATGTTCGGCGCGAAGCATTCGCTGAACGTAGCGGTGGCGTTTGGCATTGCGGCGTTCGAATGTGTGCGTGTTCATAAAATTCCACCTCCTTTTCAAAGAGCGAGTTAGAGGATGGTCGGTTGGATTGATTGCAGTCCGACTGAATGTTGCATGAGGTATGAGACTATCCATCGGTAGCGACAGCGCAACGGAAATGACCGAAGCATTGAAACGGGAACTCGAAGAGCGCGGACATACACTGTTTCTATGCGGGCCGCTCTCGCTTGGCGAGGAGAATCGCGATTGGCCGCTCGTTGCGGAAGATGTTGCGCGCGCGGTTGCCGATGGCGGGGTGGACGAAGGAATCGTCTGCTGCTGGACGGGCACTGGGGTTTCAATCGCCGCGAATAAAATTCCTGGCATTCGCTGCGCGCTGGTAGGCGATGTGGAAACGGCGCGCGGAGCCAGAATTTATAATCACGCGAACGTGCTGGCGCTGAGTCTTCGGGCTACGCCGATTCCGGTGATGAAGGAGATCCTCGATGCGTGGTTCGCAACCTCGACCGATTCGGGCGAAGCGCGAAGCGAATGGAATCGGGAGCAGGTCGCGCGGGTATCGGCGCTGGAGGCGGCCGCTGCTAATAAATAGATTTCAGGTGGTGGAGTCCCAACATTCCGTATTTTTGTAGGGATATGGCGTCGAAATCAGAATGGCTGAGACATAACCCATCAATCTAAATTACAACAATTTTTCCGGTCGCACATTAAAACCGCGAGATGACGTGGCACGCCATTCCTTGCTTTTTACCCCTTGCTTTCCTATAACTCTCGAACAATGAATTCGACTCCTCCGAAGTTTCCGACGCGCAATGTGCTGTTCCTATCGACGGAAGTTTATCCGTTCGCGAAAACGGGCGGCCTTGCCGATGTCAGCGCGGCACTCCCGCAGGCTTTGCGCGAACTCGGCCATGACGTGCGGGTGATGATGCCGAAATATGGGTTCATCGGTGAGAAAAAGCAGAAAATTCATCTCATCAATCGGCTGCAGGGTGTCGAGTTCGAAATCGATGGGAAATATCTGGTGACGAATTTGAAGTCGTCCGCGATTCTGACAAACAAGACGCGCATTCAGATTTATTTTCTCGAAAACGAGGAATATTTTCAGCGTCTGGGCCTCTATCTCGATCCGGAAACCGGGAAGGATTATGAAGACAACGACGAGCGGTTTCTTCTATACGCGCTTGCGGGCTTCGAACTCTGCCGGCGTCTGCTTTGGAAACCGGACATCATCCATTGCAACGATTGGCAGGGAGGGCTTGTGCCGGCGCTTCTGAAAGGGCTTTACAAAGACGAGCCGCTCTTCAAAGATACCAAAGTCGTCTTCACGATTCATAATCTTGCGTATCAAGGGAATTTTCCTGCGGCGGCATTCAAAAAAACGGGTCTGCCTCCCGAATTTTTTACGCCCGAGGGAATGGAATTTTATGGGAATGTTTCCTATCTGAAGTCCGGCATTGCGTATGCCGATGCGATCACGACCGTGAGTGAGACCTACGCCGAAGAAATTCGGACGCCGGAATTCGGCTGCGGAATGGACGGTCTGCTTGCAAAGCGAAAGAAGGACCTCTATGGCATTTTAAACGGAATCGATACGCTCGTGTGGAACCCTGAACTCGACTCGAACATTGCGAAGAACTATTCCATGGAGGACATCGACGAAGGGAATTTTTCTGCCAAGGA
>DASYAJ010000065.1:0-8509 GCA_036501405.1 Kapaibacterium sp. (SeqCode) | reverse complement strand
GAAATATCTGCCGGTACGGGCCAGCCATTTTTCCATGAAGGGCCGCCCGTTGCCTTCAGTAAAATAAGCGATCGTCTGCTCGACCGATGTATTGATCGTGAGTGGGATTTCGGTCTTCGAAAGGTCAATGCGTGGAAGCGGAACATTCGTGATGTTCATCTTCGCCATCTCCTGGTTAAACTTCTCGCGGAATGCGAAGATGGAGGCATTTGGCGGAAGCGAATCGATCTTTGCGACATATCTTTCATAATCGCCGATCACATTTTTCGAGACTTCCTGAAAATCTTTATTCGAGTCGATTCCCGGATAGGTAATCAACCGGTCCAGAATGTCGATTGCGCCTTCGAAATGTTTTACGACTTCGGTTTGCTCGTTTTTTTGCTGTGCGACAAGCGCGCGCAGCCACTCCTGGCGGGCGGCATCGACCCGCTCCTGGAGCAAGTGTGGGTCGATGTTGCCTTCCCGGACCTGCGCGTCAAGCACGGCAAATGGGTCGGTATTCGGATTCGTTTTTTGGAGATTTGCCGTGGTGCGTGTTGTATTTGGGGCGGAGCTACATCCAGCAACGGCGATACCAAGCACAAGCGCGATCGCCATCAGCAGTGTGTATCGTACCTGAGATTGCCGCAACAGGCTTTGCCGTTTGTGGTCGGGCCAGTGGTTCCTTTTTTGTCGATCAGTCATGTATTTCTCCTGTTATATTTTGTCATTCGAACGGGCTTTCAACAGTAAAAGTCCGTCCGAACGAACAAAGCTTCTTAAAAATCGGTCATTCGGCGGAAAAGCTCCCGCTTTATTTCCGAATTCTTTCCAATGGTGTACGCACACGTTGTGTAAATGCTTCAATTAGAAGAGAGAAGCAATTTACAAACCGTCCTGCGAATTCTTTGGGGCATGGCTGAGGTCAAACTTTAGGAAAATTAAAAAAATTCCATTTTGCTCCAAAACATAGAAACTTTTTCCCACTTTCACCCCTTTATAACCACAAGGATAGAAAAATTCGCCGGTTTCGCATCGAAACTCGCATTTTTGCCCATTTCAATAGACACCGATGGCGCTGGAAGAAATAGATCGATCGCCCATTTCGCCCATTCGTATTGCACGCAATGGATCGGTCAGCCGTTTTATGGAGGACGATGACGTCGTGACCAGCGGCTTGAGTTCGCTCGATAGAAGCCCGCTCGAGATAGAGCAGGCCGGCGCGCCCGATGCTGGAGCGCGCACGCGCCCGATGCCAAGGCGGCTTTCTGAGGAAGTCCGTCAAGCGGCATCGGAATCCGCCACCATGGAGCGCGAGGCCGAACAGGAACGAGAGAGCGTTGCTTCGCAAATGGATCCCGAAGCAAAACCGCCTTCAAAACCGCGCGCAAAACGCACGAAAAAAACGGCTGCTGTGCAGGCCGAGGACCAAATTGCGCTGCCCCTCAAAGCGGCAAAGCCAAAACCCGATACGATGGTGCGCCAGCGCCAAATTCTCGGCTTCTGCTGTATTGTCGCCGCGATTCTTGTGCTCCTGGCGATTATCAGTTATTCTTCGGACGATGCTTCGCGCGCGGAGACGAAAATCAGCGATCTTCCCTCGCTCTTTCTTCCGCATGGCGATGCGCCCGATCCCATTCGCGATGCCGTTCGCGCCAGCGCCGATCAGGCGAAAAACTGGCTCGGACTTATCGGCGCGATGCTCGCCAATTTCCTGATTAATAAGACGATCGGCTTTGCGGCGATTCTCTACCCGATCTTTTTCGGCGCGTGGTCGCTTGCATTTTTTCGATTCACCTACAAACAGCGGCGGCGGCTGACACTCGCAACGACATTCTTCCTTGTAACCGGCATTTTGTTCAGTGCGACGATGGGGACGGCCTCCATCTTTTTCTCTCTTCCGCGCGAGTGGTCCGGATCGGTCGGGCAATTTTTGGGGATCGCCTTCTCGCGCGCCATCGGCAGCGCGGGCGCGTTCATCATATACATGGCGGCGTTCGTCGTGATGTTGATCTTCTCGATTGATCTCGATATTGAAAAAACATTCCATCGCTTGCGCGCCTGGTGGCAGGCGGGCATTCTCTGGTCGCGCAGGAAAATGATCGAGTTTTGGGAACGCCGCGCCGAGCGGCAGGCCCAGAAGCAGGCCGAGCGCGAAGCGGAACGCGAAGCCGAGCTGGAGCAAGAACAGCTCGAAGGAGAAGCGAAAATTCGAGAAGCAAAAATTGTTGAAGATGAAACCCTCAACATAAAACCGGTCAAAACAGAAGCAGCCAAAGCAGAAGTTGAAAAAACGGAAGAATCGGTGTCGGATATATTCCCGGCTATCCTGCGAGCGCCTAAAATTGCGGAAGCAAAAGAGAAAAATCTGATCGTCAAACGAATAAGTGCTACCCCTGCGGCGACGGTTACCGAAGAAGGTTCTCCAGCGATAGCCGCTCCGATACAGGCTGGACCGGAGCTGCTCGCAAAACCTGCGATAGCGGCTGCTTTAGCTGCGGAAAGGACGCTTGCGGTGGAGAAGACGCTTGTCGTGCCCCGTTCGGAGAATCAGCCGCTCCTGAAAGTACGGCCAGCGAAAAAAGCCGAAAGCGCGAGCATTCCGCGCATCACCCGGAACGGTTCCGAACGCCTCGGTTCCCAATCGCGGCATTTCAGTCGCCTTTCTAATGGGGCAATCGATCGCGAAGAAGAAGAAACAGTTTTGCCCGTTCTGAGGGTTGGAACGGTTCCAACGCCAACACCGATCCTTGCAAGCCTTGCAGCGTCCGCGCCGGCGATGACAATCGAATCGGCAGCCGTGCCGCTTTCGGCTATGCCGGAACCGATTTTGGAAGAAAGCGCAATCGAGCGGATGGAGCCATTCGATTTGGATGGCATGGCCGAGGACTCGCTGCAAAACATCGATACATCCGAAGCGATGATCGATCCCTTCAAACGCAAACCACGCGGACTAAAAATTCCCGATACGATCGTCGAGACGCTTACCACAGCACTTGCTCAAGCGCCTGTGCTCGTCGGCGATGAAAAAGTGCTCTCGAACGAAGCGCTTCCGCATTCTATTTCGGACGATTCGGGACTGCCGATGCCGCCGCGTCTTTCAGAAAAAAAGACGGAATCTGCATTGGCCCCGGTGGAACCGGAATCCGAAAACCTCTTCTTCGAAGAAGGGGAAAAGCCGGTCGTGGCGGAAAACCCCTATCTCGAAATTCTTTCGAAATACCGGATTCCTTCGATAGAGCTTCTCACGCCCGCCCATCCAAAGGACGCGCTCGATGCCGACGATGAGGAGCTTGCGAAAAAAGGCCGATTGCTGCGCGATAAGCTCGCGACCTTCGGAGTCGATATTGAAAACATCACCGTCACGCCGGGGCCGGTCGTGACGCTCTACGAATTCACGCCGGCAGAGGGAATTAAAGTGTCGCGAGTCGAAAATTTGACGGACGACATTGCGCTTGCGATGAAAGCGCGCGGCATTCGCATTATCGCTCCCATTCCGGGGCGCGGAACCATTGGTGTTGAAATTCCGAACGATGTCGCGAAGATGGTCCGCATTCGTTCCATGTTCGACAGCGATAGCTTCCGCAATACGAAGATGAATTTGCCGCTCGCGCTCGGCATGACCATCTCCGGCGATGTCTATGTGGACGATCTGAATAAGATGCCGCACTTGCTTATTGCCGGCGCAACCGGTTCCGGAAAATCGGTCGGTGTGAACGGCATTATTGCAAGCCTGCTTTATGCAAAATCGCCACGCGATGTGAAGTTCGTTATTATCGATCCCAAAAAGATCGAGCTTTCGCTCTACAAAAAGTTACGCAAGCATTATCTGATCGTCTCGCCGGATGCCATGGAAGACATTGTGACCACCCCGGTTTTCGCGGTCGCAGCATTGAAGGCGGTCGAAATCGAAATGGAGCGGCGTTACGATAAGCTCGCAAAAGCGGCCGTGCGCTCGCTTGCCGATTATAATATCAAAGTCGCGCAAGGCAAGCTGCGTTCGACGCAGGAGGAGCAGCATTATCATTTGCCTTACATTGTCGTTATCATCGATGAACTTGCGGATTTGATGATTACGGCCTCGCGAGAGATCGAGGAACCAATATGCCGCATTGCACAAATGGCGCGTGCTGTCGGCATTCACATGATCCTTGCGACACAGCGACCTTCGGTGGATGTGATCACCGGCGTCATCAAAGCGAATTTCCCGGCGCGCATGGCGTATCAGGTTGCGACGCGCGTCGATTCGAGAACCATTCTCGATGTCATGGGCGCGGAACAATTGCTTGGCAATGGCGACATGCTCTATCAGCCGAGTGGAACGCCGAAGCCTATTCGTTTGCAATCGCCATTTATTTCGACCGAAGAGGTAGAAGCGATTGTCGATGCCATTGCCGTGCAGGAAGGCGATAAACTGAGTTATTCACGCCCGTGGACGCTTCCATCGCTGAAGGCTCCGGACGATGACGAAGCGGTCAATATTGATGATGGCGATGAGCGCGACGAACTTTTTGAAGAGGCCGCGAAAACGGTCGTTCGGCACCAGCAAGGGAGCGTTTCGCTTCTGCAGCGGCGCCTCAAGATCGGGTATTCCCGCGCGGCCCGCGTGATGGACGAACTCGAAGCCGCCGCGATTGTCGGTGCGTTCGATGGCTCGAAAGGCCGGCAAGTCTTATGCGAAAACGAAGCGGAGCTGGAGGTGGTGTTGGAGGGGCTGAGATAAACGACTATGCCACAAACAGATAACCTTGAAGTGATTTTGGAGGGTTCTAGAGACCTTTTTCAGGAAATGACGTACACAGCTGGAGGGTGGCTTCCGCGCTCGAAGAAATCACCGAGTTCCCACAGCATTATGCTACAGTGAGAAAAAACACCAGAGCCAAAGTGTTAAATCCGTACCCATTTTCTATTTACTATGAAGAACGCCATTTTATTGGCAAAGAAGAATCCACGACGTTTCTTAGAATTTGAAGAGTTAAGGTCTTGTGATAGATAGGTCAAAAATAAGTCCCTTATTTCTATCGTAACCTTGGCCTGGTTTCCTGGTCTTCCTAAAAAGAAGTCCAGAGTGATAAAACGACGAAAACATGCGATCTTAGGGGCGGGATTAGCGGGACTCAGCGCCGGATTCCATCTCAAAGAGCCGTTTGAACTCTTCGAGTCCGAAAAAGAAATCGGCGGAGTCGCAAGGTCCACGAAGATCGGCGATTTCACCTTCGATCATGCGATTCACGTTCTCTACACCAAAGATCCTTATGCTTCGGATTTGATTCGAAATTTGCTTGGCGATAATTTTTGCGAGCACGAACGCAGCGCATGGATTTATTCGAACAAATCGCTCATCCGCTATCCTTACCAAACCAATATGTTCGGATTGTCCGCGCGTGTGATTCGGGAAAACTTGCATGGGCTGCATCATGCGAACGCCGTGCAGCAGCATTCACCTCGTAATTTTGAAGAATGGATTTCGGCAACGTTTGGAACTGGGATTGCGCGCAATTTTATGTTTCCATTCAATCGGAAGCTTTGGGCAGCCGATTTGAATACGGTCGGATTTCAGTGGATTGCAGACAGAGTTCCCCAACCCAATATTGCCGAGATTGTTCGCGGCGCATTTTTACCACAGGACGACCGCTTCGGACCGAACGCGACCTTTTGGTATCCGCGATACGGAGGGACATCCGCACTTCCGAAAAGTTTTCTCCCACATTTACCTCCTGTTCGAACAGGTATGGCCGCGATCGGCATCGATTCTGAAAAGAGAACTATTCATTTTCAGAATTGGGAATCGTTCCAGTTCGAAAATCTGATAACGACCGTTCCACTTCCCCGACTTCTCGTATTGCTGAATGCGGTTCCTCCTCGCATTAGCGAGCTTGCTCGCACGCTGCGGTCGAACCGGGTATGGACGGTCAATCTGGGTATTGCTCGCGAGCACATTTCGGGCGCCCATTGGATTTACGTACCCGAACCGCCATTTGCATTTCATCGGATCAGTTTCCCGATAAATTTTTCGGCGTCGCTCGCGCCGAAGGGAACAAGTTCCATCATGGCCGAAATTTCAGAATCGGATACGAAACCGGTCGATGAGCGCGGTATTCTCGATCGAACCGTTGCGGGCCTTCGAACAATGGGAATTCTTCGGAGAGACGATACGATTCTTTGTTCCGGCGTGACAAGAATCGATCCCGCTTACGTTCTTTACGGCACGGACCATGAAGCGTGTGTCGCCGAAATTCAAGCCTATCTTCGTTCCATCGGAATCATTTCCTGCGGCCGGTTCGGTGAATGGAAATATCTCAACATGGACCAGGCTATCCTGAGCGGAAAGCGTGCGGCAGAAATAGCAACGAGCAACCGCATCATTCCATCTGAAAAATTCACGCACGCAAATACCATTTCCTAGATGTATCATTCGGAACTTCTCGAACCGTCCCAAACAAAAAGCGTTATCGATGGGTCTACTCCTCCTTCTGCCACAGGGTATGCGCGTTATGGTAAGCGAACGATCGATATTATTTTCGCTCTTTATTTCATGTTGTTTCTTTCGCCGCTCTTGCTCCTGACCGCGCTTTCCATTTTTCTGACAAGCCGAGGACCGATCCTCCTTCGGCAGCCGCGTGTCGGGAA
This sequence comes from Kapaibacterium sp. (SeqCode), assembly GCA_036501405.1. Classification (GTDB taxonomy): domain Bacteria; phylum Bacteroidota; class Ignavibacteria; order Palsa-1295; family Palsa-1295; genus PALSA-1295. The sequence continues at coordinate 1,900 of DASYAJ010000065.1, read as the reverse complement.
AGACGGGAAGCTTTTTAAGATGATAAAATTCCGGACCATGCGGCATCATCGGCCGGACAACCCCTTGGCCCATCACGCGAATCTGCTTGCATCGTCGGGCGTGCTGTTCAAAGTGGACCGCGATCCGAGAGTAACAGGGCTGGGAGCATTGCTGCGGAGATTTTCGATCGACGAGCTGCCACAATTGCTTAACATTCTGAAGGGGCAGATGAGCGTTATCGGTCCCCGGCCATTGCTCCCATTTATGGTTGCGCCGTATCCGCAAGAAAATATTTTACGTTCGAAAGTATTGCCGGGGCTCACCGGGCTTTGGCAAATCTCCGCGCGAGGCGAGAGCAGTTCCGTACTGCAAATGATCGACTATGACGTTCGATATCAAGCCCATATTTCGTTCCGTAACGATCTTCGCATTTTATTGAGAACGATTCCCGCTGTCGTGAAAGGAACGGGAGTAAAATAAGATGCGAGGCATGGATTAGTCTAAAAATAGAAAGCTAACGACGTTCGCGCGATTGGCACGATCGCCCACTCTTTTGAGTTAAAAAAGTATGGATCGATCCTTTGAAGAAATCCGTGCGGAAGTATTGGAGCTCGATCGCGAGAGCCAGGGAAAATTAGTGGAGGAAATAGAACAGCAGTGGACGTCTGACATCGATGAGGATGCGTACACAGAGGCAGCACGCCGCATGGCCGCTTATCGCCGTGGCGAGGGAACGACCGTGAGTGCCGAAGAGTCCATTTCGCGTGTACGAGGAATGATTGAGGATTATAAGAAGTCTCATTCGTGACATTTCGGATTCAATCGGAAGCCGATCTCGAATTTTCGGAATCGGCGTGGTGGTATCTCAATGAGGAGCAATCTCCTCAGGCCGCTGAACGGTTTGCAGATGAAGTCGAGGAGGTGTACCGCGAAATTCAAAACGCTCCATATCGCTTTCCCATTCGGAAGAAAGGATTGCGCGCGTCGCCACTTAAGAAATTCCCATTTTCGATTATGTACTTTATCGAATCGGATGAAATCGTGATTGCCTCGGTTTATCATCATAAGCGAAGCCGATCCTCCTTAAGTCGCAGGAGGTAAGGTGTTCACCCATCCTTTGACGAGCCTACAAACCGATCCCCCGCGTCCTGAAATAAAACATTGAACGTGGTCAGGCTGCCATAGCAGCGGGTAATGTAGCCTTCGAGTTCCAGCTTTTCGGCTTCTTCGAGTTTGCTCGCGTTGATTTTCTGTTCGAGGACGCGCAGATTGTTGCGGAGCGAGATAATTTTTTTAAAAAAGACATCGAGCTCGACCTCCTTCTCTTGCATCGAAGGGTCTTTCGGTTTCAGCACCATGGTGCCGTGGTAGAATTTGGGCGCAATAGCGACGTCCGTTTCGGGCGTGGTCAGTTTTTGGTCGAGCGCGCGGGTAAAGGCATCGTAAGCGATGCGATAGACCTGGTCAATCTCCATGATAGAATTGGAAGAAGAAAAAATGGAACATGCGCGAGTGGCCGAACGGGGCGTTCGGCAATATCACAGGAAGGGCGAGACAAGGAATTAATAGTCTTCCTCGTCGTCGTCGTCGAGTTCCTCGTCGTCCCAGTCGTCGTCTTCTAATTCCTCATCGAAATCTTCCGGTTCTACGACGTCCTCGGTGGTTTCAGCCTCCGCAGGCTCTTCTTCGGCGTCTTCTTCTTCGACGTCATCTTCTTCATCGAGATCGTCCTCGTCGTCGAAATCATCGTCGTCCTCGAAGTCCTCGTCGAGTTCGTCGTCGGCGTCATCCTCTTCTTCGTCTCCGAGGGCCAGGAGTGTGGTAGGATCTAATGGTTCGTCAAATGTGGTGGTCATCATAATTTCTGCTAAAGCTGCGGCCCCGAAGGATCCACCCGCGGCAATCGCGCCGGTGCGAATG
>DASYAJ010000064.1:0-3037 GCA_036501405.1 Kapaibacterium sp. (SeqCode) | reverse complement strand
GAATCAGCGGCATGCTTCAGGAACTTTTGCACCCCATCGAGCTGCAAGAGCCCATAGACAATTGCGGCCAGACCGATCGCTCCACCAGCCCACGGAACCCAACCTGGAATTCCGCTTTTCGTTTTGGAATTCTTCTGATTGGAATTCTTCTGATCGATGCTATGACGTGCGATCTCGCTATCCATCCAGCGGCGCTGCGAACCGTTTTCTCTGCGAGTTCGCGAGGCTTCCGTGACATCTTCCTCGGAATAACCGTTTCTGGAATATCCGTTGCGCGATAAAATTCTGATTGGCATAATCTCTACAAAAATTTTTATAGAAGAGAACAAGCGGAATGCCAAGCATTAGTTTTAAATGAACTTCAAAGAATGAAAATGTTATGCATTCCAAAATTGCCGGTCCAAACTTCGGTATTGAATCGCCTCACTGAGATGCGCCGGCGTGATCGCTTCACTTCCCGCGAGATCCGCAATCGTGCGCGAGACTTTCAGAATTCTATCGTACGCTCGCGCCGAATATCCCATCCGCGACATCGCCATTTTCAGAATCGTCCTTCCCTCTTCACCGATTTCACAAAATTCGTGGAGCAGCCTCGGTGGCAAATCCGCATTCTTGAAAATTCTTCGCTTCCCACCGGGAATGGTTAATCCCTTATATCGTTCCTGCTGGCGTTCCCGCGCTTGGAGCACCCGCTCCCGTATCTTCGTCGATGGCTCGCCGGAGGATTTCTTCGACAACTCTTCGATCTTCACGCTCGGAACTTCGACATGAATATCGATCCGGTCCAGCAGAGGTCCCGACACCTTGCTCATGTAACGCTGAATCGCTCCTTCATTGCAGGTGCAGGCATGGATCGCGGAACCGAAATTTCCGCACGGGCACGGATTCATTGCGCAGATCAGCATGAAGTTCGCCGGATATTCCACCGTCATTCTCGTACGCGAAATCGTGATGGAACCATCTTCGAGCGGCTGGCGCAGCACTTCCAGCACGTTCCGCTGGAACTCCGGCAGCTCATCCAAAAAAAGCACGCCATGGTGCGCAAGTGAAATCTCACCTGGACGAATATTCGCCATGCCCCCACCAACCAACGCCGCATCGGAAATCGTATGATGAGGGGAACGAAATGGCCGCGATGTCAGCACCGGCGTATGCGGAGGAAGCGTTCCCGCAACGGAATGAATCTTCGTCGTCTCTAACGCTTCGTCAAAAGTCAGCGGCGGCAGAATCGATGGGAACCGCTTTGCCAGCATACTCTTCCCCGATCCCGGCGAGCCGACCATAATGATATTATGCCCTCCCGCCGCCGCAACTTCCAACGCGCGCTTCACCGCCTCCTGGCCTTTCACCTCTGCAAAATCGAAATGCGTATGCTGCGCATCGTCCTTAAAGATCCGCTCGATATCGACGCGAACCGGTTCCGGCGACAGCAATCCATTCAAAAAATCGACCGTCTCGCGCAGCGAATCCATCGCATAGACATCGATGTCATGCACGAGACCCGCTTCGCCCGAATTCGCGGCTGGAACGATAATGCCTTTCAGTCCCGGAAATTTTTCTCGCATCTTCTTCGTGTGCAACGCCACATTCAGCGCGCCGCGAACTGGGCGTATCGTTCCATCGAGCGCCAGTTCCCCAAGCGCGACGTATTCCTTCAACCTATCGCCATCGACCACGCCGCCGGTCGCCAGCATTCCGAGCGCAATCGGCAGATCGAACGCGCTTCCCTCTTTCCGAATATCGGCGGGAGCGAGATTGATCGTAATTTTCTGGTTCGTATTAAACGGGATCGCGCTGTTCTTCATTGCCGAAAGCACCCGTTCCTTGCTCTCGCGGACGGCCGAATCCGGCAGCCCGACAATCGCAAAAGCCGGAACGTGATTTTCGACATGCGTTTCGATCTCGACCGTGTAGGCCTCGATCCCTTGCGTGGTAGCGGTGTAGCAGCGTGAAAACATTTTTTTATTTTATTCCAGGCACCTTTTCCAATAGAACGATTTTTTGTGCGGGGGGAATTCGGAGTTCATGAACTATTCCGATTCAAGCTAAATTTCGCCAAATCGAAATTCATAATTCATAATTTCCTAAGCACAAACAGACCTAAACGACCATTACAAATATTACAAAACATTACCGTTTTTCCTCTGTCATCTCACATCCTTGTCTGATATGGTGCCCATCTAAGCCAATACTAATATACGAAGAAAAAGACCTCTTCCGAAAAAAAGCGATTTTTTGTTCCCCTATTATGAGAGCCTCACCGAACTGTTGCGCAAAGAACAGGGTTTCAAATCGCTGGAACTTAGCTTCGCTTCCATTGCTTCCATTTTCAAGATCACCGCTATGCTTCGAACCGTCTCGCTTTTTTTCACCACAATACTGGTAACTCTTTTCTCCGCCCTTCCCTCCCGCGCGCAGTGGGTGCAGACCAATGGGCCGAATGGAGGCAGCTTTTACACTTTTACTTCGAGTGGAACGAATTTATATGCAGCAACACTCGATAGCGTTTTTCGATCGACTGATCACGGACTTCATTGGATGGATACCCGTGGAACTCTCCCCGCTCCTATTCTTATCACGACACTATTTGCCACCGGCACCAACATTTATCTGGGTACGAGCGACGGTCGTATTTTTCTCTCGACAGATAGTGGTGGAAGTTGGAAGAAAATTGGCTCTACAACGGGTCCTGCTTCTTCGTTTGCAATGATTGGGACAAATCTATTTGTTGGAACGGGTGACGGCATTTTCATTTCCAGCGACAATGGCGGCACATGGACACAATCTGATTCCGGTATCATTGGTATCGATGTGGTGTCCCTCGCGACAATCGGCACACATCTATTTGCTGCGACGCCAGCTAACGGCGTTTTTATCTCGACAAATAACGGAACAAGCTGGAATAGCGTCACCCATGGATTATATTATGAATACCTTTATGTCACATCGCTTTTTGTTAATGGGACCAAGATCTTTGTAGGTTCCCAGGACGGTGTAATATCCTCGACAAATGAAGGAGCTACCTGGAGATTAGCAG
>DASYAJ010000063.1:0-1679 GCA_036501405.1 Kapaibacterium sp. (SeqCode) | reverse complement strand
CTTGACAAACTTTCCACCGGTTCGCCGCAACACTCCCTCATATAGAAGCCCAGTGAGAACGAGTGGGCCCGGTGACGATCCTATACTCTGGCGCCGAACTGATGCGAGGGTTGCAATGACGTTGCAGGTAGTGAAGGAATAAAATATTATTCGATAAACTCTCTCCTTAAAATGAGAGGTCTATTTTTCCTTCTCCTTCCGGAAAGCTTGCTCGGCATCGAGGATCGCTTGTTGTGCGGCTTTCACTCCCATCCAGGAGCCGATGCGTACCGTTTTCTTTTCAAGCGTTTTGTAGGTCTTGAAAAATTGCTCGATCTCCGCTTTTCGCGGGTCGGGCAATCCGGAGAGATCTTTCATCACGCTCGCATTGGGATCGAATGCTGCAACAGCGATGACTTTAAGGTCGTCGCCCGCGTCGTCCTCCATTCCCAATGCGCCGATGGGAATGACATCGAGCACAATGCCGGTCATCAGCGGCTCATCGGTGAGTACTAGCACGTCGAGCGGATCGCCATCGTGCCAAAGTGTGCTCGGAATAAATCCATACGCAGCAGGGTAATGAACCGATGAGAAAAGAACGCGATCGAGCTTAAATACTTCGAGTTCCGGGTCGTACTCGATCTTGTTTCGAGTCCCTTTCGGAATTTCGATCACGGCGTGGACCGTCTCCGGCACTCCCTCGCCAATCGGCAGATGTTTCAGATTCGGCATGGCCGAAAGCTATGATAGCTTCATGCCAAAAATCAGATTACAATGGAAAAACAGGATGAAACGGAACTCTCGCAGCCGAAAGAACATTTTCACCGCGCATTCGCCAATAATCATTGCCAATAGCCATTCGCCGTTGGCCATTAACAGCAGGGCCTGTAGCTCATCTGGTAGAGCGCGTCGTTCGCAACGACGAGGTAAGGGGTTCGAGTCCCCTCAGGTCCACAAGCCGTGATTTTACCGATTTATACATTCGACCATCCAGTTCTGCGGCAAGAGACATCGCAGATCGAAGAGGATACGGCCGAACTCCAAAAGCTGATCAAAAATATGCTCCAGACCATGCGCAACGCGGATGGTCTCGGCCTGGCGGCAAATCAGGTAGGGAAGTCGCTTGCACTCACCGTGATTGACCTGAAGCATGTCCCGGGCCTGGAAGAAAAAGGCGAGCTGGTCCTTATCAATCCCGCGCTCATCGGTACCCATGGTGAATCGGTATTTGAGGAGGGCTGCCTCAGCTTGCCAGGTATCCGAGAAGAGATTGTGCGTCCCGAAAAAATCGGCGTTAAGTTCCTCGATCGAAATTTGAAAGAGGTCGAAATGGAAGCGGATAAAATTCTTGCGCGTGTCATCCAGCATGAAATTGATCACCTCCACGGGAAGTATTTCATCGATTATCTTTCGCAATTTAAACTCTCGCTGCTCAAAGTAAAGCTCGGAAAAATGATGCGGGGAACCGTCGAGACCGAATACCCGCTCGCGCCGCCTTCGGGCCATCACGCAAAGCCGAAAGGCAAAGTGAAGAAGCTGAGCCGGATGTAAAGTCGTTTTTTAATGAGTCTTCAAAAAATGTTGTATTTTTGCGGTGTTCGTTCGTAGCGATTTTCACCCATTTCAATAACCACGAAGCGACAGCCTTTTTCCCATTCCCGCAAATGCCGAAATCCCCAAAAGGAATTTCTTGCATTCCG
>DASYAJ010000062.1:0-2075 GCA_036501405.1 Kapaibacterium sp. (SeqCode) | reverse complement strand
TTTCATTGTGCAGGGCTGCGCTCGGATTCGGAAGCGAAGCTTGAAAAAACGGGTGCGGCGTTCTTAGTGGAGCGGAGAGATAAACGATATGCCGCGCATGCCTCGTTATTCTCTGCAAAGCTTGACTTGCCGCGGCAGGTGGGGCGGTCCACACCAGGAATATCCGTTCGATACCGTTCAAGGCTTCCTCCAACGTTTCTGGAAGAGTAAGATCTCCATACAAGACTTCCACCGTTGATGGGAATCCGGCTGTCTCCGGATCGCGAACCATGGCGCGAATATTAGCGCCGGCAGCGGCCAATTGCGTAACAACGGTGCGACCAATATTACCGGTGCCTCCGATGACGAGAATTCGATTCATTTTTATTAGTAGGGAGTTCTCTCTCTATTAACATATAAAAATGTGGCAGTCATGCGGTCACGTAACTTTTAAATTCTTGAGCCATGCCTGAATTTCCTCCACCGTTTCCGGCAGCACACCGTGGCCGCAGTTCTGCATTCGCGTCGTCACCTTCGCGCCTTGCGCGGTAAGAAGTTCCGCTGCTTCGGTTAAGGCTTGAGCGGGAACGAGATCGTCGTACTCGCCATGCGTAATGAAAAATGTGAAGTTATCGAACCGTTTTTCGGAAACCATTCCCACGACATCGCGGGGAATATATCCCGACGCATTGATCGATGCAATCGGCGTGATGCCGTAATTTTTGAGATTGTAGGAAATGAGCAGCGAATAAATCATCGCAGCGCCTTGCGAAAATCCCATGAGCACAACGCGCTGTGGATCGCCGCCTTCGTCTGCAATGATGCGCGGAAGGGCCGCAAGCAAAATGTCTTCGCTTTGATGACGCGAGAAATCATCAGGAATGATCCCGGATGGTGTCTGTGCTAAATCATACCATGAATGTCCGCCATTGTTCAGTTCGATCGGCCCTTGGAGACTGATGACGAGATAGCCAACGCCAATTTTTTCCGCAAGCGGAAGCAGATCGTGCTCGTCGGTTCCGTAGCCGTGAAGGACGACGAGCGCGGGAGTCAGTTCCCCCACCTTTTCAAGGAGGGGGTTGGGGGGTGGTTGTATGGCAATGTAATGCATCGGCCCGCAAACCCAAAGCCATCCAATTTCGTGCAATCCTTCGAAAAATTCGTTCCCCTGAGTAGAAATTGAGTAGTCAAAGTTGTAACTATCGACGCGCGGAAGGGTTTGAAAATGAAACAACATGGACCGTCATCATTTCCGTATAGCGTGGCTCGCTCTACTGGTCTTTTTCGCAGCAGCGAACGGCGCGCGCGCGCAATGGGTGAAGGTTGCGCCGAATTTGCTCCCGCCTGAAGCTCAATATACCGGCGTGATTCGTTTTCATGGTGGGGTCGCTTGGGCTGGTAGTACGCCCCCTTCCGGAGGAACACCTGTGCTTTTTTATTCGAAGGATACCGGTAGGACTTGGAACCCAGTTCTTTCATTTCCGACCCTTCAGTACTGGAATAGAATTTCAGATATTGCGATATTTGATTCGCTCCACGTACTCGTAAGCCTAATTCAGACTCCGGCAATTTATCTCACAACCGATGGGGGTAAAACATGGAAAAATATTCAGCCTATATTCGGAGCCACGACTCAAAGTTCTTACATTGTGCAAGCCTCCTTCAACGGTTCCGCTGACACGATGCACGTATTAGAGGAAGAGCCAAATCTCTCGCTGCTTACAAGTTTCGACGGCGGCGCAACATGGACACAAAATACCCCTACGAGTACGCTGCAGTCAGAACCGCTATGTTTTGCCATTGGGACCGATCATTCTATCTATGTTTTTTCTTTTTCTGTACCTGTCGGGTCACAAAGCGGCCAGGGATGGATTAATAAGTCAACTGATATGGGTAAGACATGGAGTGCTAATAGTAGCAATACGTTCTCGGACTGCAACTCGCTTGCAGTTGATTCCTGTGATGTCAACCGGCTTTATCTTGTCAATGAAAATATTGTCGCTCCTGCGCTTTTGAATAATTCCGACTACCAATCGCGAATCGAAATGACGACAGATGCGGGAGCGACATGGCAAACTGTGAGTGCACACCCTCAA
>DASYAJ010000061.1:0-1703 GCA_036501405.1 Kapaibacterium sp. (SeqCode) | reverse complement strand
GATCGAACGGTCCTGTAGTATGAGAATCGTTACTTCGTTTCGCATCGCAAACTATGAATCTTAACCGGCCCCTGCCGACAGAGCAGGATCGCAAAATGGCCGACTTCAAATTCCTATAAGTTTTCTCCTCGCATTCTCGTTCCATACGAAAGAGCTTCTTTTGCAGTTTTTGCCACTAATTACTCTATCTTTTTGTTTAAGGCCGTTCAAAATCTCCAAAAAGCAGCTCAATGGCCAAGTTTAGAAAAGAAAAGACTTCCGAAATGACGACAACCGCTGCGGCATCCCCCTCCGCTACCGCGTCCGCCTCCGCTACGGATACAAATGGTTCTGCACCAAGCTCGAATAATGGCGCACCATCCAATACCATCCCGACAAATGGCGCTTCGAAAAACCCGCCGATTACCCCAGCACAGCAAATGCAGACCGATGGCGTAATGGACACCGCCGCAGGTGGAACAATGGCCGAAAATATCGATGAGCTTCAACTTGGCGTCATGCCGCAAGTTGCACCGGTCTCGCTGAAGCGAATGCCGAACGGCGCCGAACTTCGTGGCCCGGCCGAAGATGGATCGAAGACCTTCAAGGGAACATTCGCTGAAGCCGGCGTGGATAAGAAAACGCTGCTCGAATGGTTCCGGCTCATGGACCTCGGCCGCATCACCGATACCGCAGCTGCAAATTACCTGAAGAAGGCGATGGGCTGGAGCTACCACGCGCCCTGTGCCGGACACGAGGGAATTCAGCTTGCGATGGGCGTCAGTTTTCGAGCGAAAAAAGATTATCTCTTTCCCTACTATCGCGATCTCATGACCTGCCTCGCTGCAGGGCTCACCGTTGAAGAAATCGTTCTCAATGGACTTTCGAAAGATACCGATGTCGCCGGCGGCGGACGCCACATGTCCAATCATTTCGCGAAGATGTCGATGAACATCGAAACGCATTCTTCGCTGACCGATAACCAGGCGCAACATGCGGCCGGCTGCGCACGCGCGCTCAAGTATTACAAACTCGAAGCCGTTTCGATTTTTTCCGGCGGCGAATCGGGCACAAGTGAAGGCTTCTTTTACGAGGCCGTCAATGGTTCTACCCGAGAAAAAATCCCCGCCATTTTCGTCATCCAGAATAACAAGTACGGCATCAGCGTACCCGTTTCGGAACAATCGGCTAATACCCGGGTCGCCGATAATTTCCGCGGCTTCAACAACCTGCTCATCACCTATTGCGATGGCACAGATGTCCTCGATAGCTACCGCGCTATGCAGGAAGCTTATGCCTGGTGCCTTTCCGGAAAGGGCGCCGCGATGGTCCATGCCGATTGCGTCCGCATCGGTTCCCATTCGAATTCGGACCGCCAGGATTTGTACCGCTCGGCCGAAGAACTCGAAGCCGTAAAGCTCCGCGATCCGCTGCTTCGTTATCGCGAGTGGCTCATCGAGCAAAAAGTCGCGACCGTCGAAGAACTTCACACGATTCACGAAGCCAATGCCCAGCAGTTCCGCGCTTCCGCCGATAAAGCCGAAGAAGCTCCCGGAGCCGATCCTTCCACGATTCTCGATTTCGTCATTCCTTCGGATGACATCGTTTCCAAAGCGCCGCATTCGTTCCAGGCGGAGGATATCGATGTTCGCTATTATCCATTCCAAACCCCGAAAGGAAAAGAAGAAGGAATTCAATTCATCGAAGGCATCAATGAAACGCTG
>DASYAJ010000060.1:0-5200 GCA_036501405.1 Kapaibacterium sp. (SeqCode) | reverse complement strand
TCATAGCCGGTCTCTTCCAGAAGTTCCCGCAACGCGGCATCCGCCGGGTCCTCGCCATCGTCGATAATACCGCTCGGAAGTTCCAACTCGATTTCTTCCGAGCCATGCCGGAACTGCTCGATCATCACGATCTCGTTCTCTTCGGTAATGGCAATGATGTTCACCCAATCGGGCGCATGGACAATAAAAAAATTCCCGCGTTTACCGGTCGATTCTTCCTCCCGAAGATGATCTTCGAGTCGCAGAAACCGATTCTCGGCGACGGTCTTCTTTGCGATCGTCTTCCAATGAGGAATAGGTTTATCGTGGTGCGGTGGATCAATCGGCATATCCAAGCAAACGTAATGCGTAATAACAAAGCGCCGCGATAGCTGCGCTGGCAGGAATCGTCAGCATCCACGCCCAGATGATCCGCGTCGCAACACCCCAGCGCACCGCCGAAAGCCTTCGCAGCGAACCGACGCCGACAATCGCGCCCGTAATCGTGTGCGTCGTCGAAACGGGAACTCCGAGAGCGGAAGAACCGAAGAGCGTCGCGGCAGAAGCAAGCTCAGCGGCGAACCCGCCAATCGGTTTCAGCGATGTAATACCCATGCCCATCGTGCGGACGATGCGCCAACCGCCAGAAAGCGTTCCCAATCCCATCGAGACATACGCGCCGACAATCACAAGCGTCGGAATCTGAAATGTCGGAATCAGATGATTCGCATAAAGCAATCCTGCCACAACGCCCATCGTTTTTTGCGCATCGTTCGTGCCATGCCCGAGCGAATAAGCGGCAGCAGAAAAAAGCTGGCCGCGCCGGAACCAGCGGTCCACGCCCAGCGGCGATTTTTTTCGCGAGAGCCACGTCACCAGTAGGTAAATAAAAAATCCGAGGATGAGGCCCACCAACGGCGCGACAACAATGAACGTCAGCGTCAGCGTCCAACCCGAACCGATGATAACGCCGAAGGAGCCCGCGCGTGCAACAGCCGCACCGGCATAAGCGCCGATAAGTGCATGGGAGGAACTCGTCGGAAGGCCGAGCCACCAGGTAATGAGATCCCAAAGGATGGCTCCGGCAAGCGCGGCGAGTACCACATACGTCGTGACGATATGAATATCGACCATGCCGGAGCCGACCGTCTTCGCCACGGCCGTTCCAAACGTAAAGACAGCGACGAAATTAAAGAACGCCGCCCAAAGCACCGCTTGCCCCGGCGTGAGGACGCGCGTCGAAACGACGGTCGCAATGGAATTCGCCGCATCGTGGAACCCATTGAAAAAATCGAATAGGAACGCGATGCAGATGACGATAACGATCAGTGTCATGCAATATCAGGCGTACTTGACAACAACTCCTTCGATCAGGTTTGCGACATGCTCGCACTTATCGATCGCTTCTTCGATATCCGAGAGAATTTCCTTCAGCTTAATCAGCTCGATGGGATCTTTTATTTCCTGAAAGAATCGTGCAATCGCATTGTGATAAATATCGTCGCCCGCATTTTCACACGTATTGACATGCTCGCAGGAGCTTAAAATCTGTTTCACGTTCTTCATGTCGTTCAAGAGGGGAACGGCGACGCCCAGGTCCTCGACAGCGCGTAGCAGCGTATCGGTCAGATCGCGGAATTCGGGTGGGAACTCGGTTACATTATAGAGGATCGTTCGCACCGCGACATCTTCCATGAGATCGAGAATATCGTCGATTTCACTGGCAAGCGAGTGGATGTCCTCCCGGTCGATCGGAGTAACGAATGTCTTCGAGAGATCGGCAAAAATATCGTGCGTAATCTGGTCGCCCCGGTGCTCGGCGTCCTCGATGCGGGCGATCAGAATTTTGCGATCGGAGGTCGTTTTGGCATCAAGCAAGCGCCGTAAGTCCGTCGCCGCTTCCTGAATATTAGTAATATTCGAGGTGAAAAGCCGGAAATACTGGTTTTCTTGCGGCAGGAGTCCGCGTAAAAATGATGAAAAACCCATAGAAGTAGTTTGTGTTGCAAAGTTACGGATTTTTCCAGGCCGAATAACTGGAAAGAGCAATTTGCAAATGCAATCCTTACTCGTTAAGGGGTGCAACGCTCCGATTATACTACGGATTCAATCCGGTAGCGCAAGGAAAATCGAACGATGAGGTTGATACAAACGATAAACGACAAAAGAACAAAGCCCGCGGCCCAAGCCTGTCGATGCCAGTCCTCGTAAGGCGAAATGGCATAAGAAAAGATCATTGCCGGCAGCGTGGCAGTGGGATTATTCCAGCCGGGCGACCAAAACTGATTATTGAGCGCCGTAAAAAGAAGCGGCGCTGTTTCTCCGGCCACGCGAGCGAGGTCGAGCATTACTCCGGTGACGATCCCGCGCATGGCCGCCGGTATTACTACCGTTGCGATCACCTGCCACTTCGCCGCGCCGAGCGCGATCGCCCCTTCGCGCAACGAGCTGGGTACCGAATGAAGAAATTCCTCTGTGCTCCGCACAGCGATCGGAATCATCATTATCCCTAACGCCACGCCGCCGGCGAATGTCGAAAAATGTCCCTGGCGATGGACGATCCACTCATAAACGACAATGCCGATCACGATCGAGGGAACTCCATTGAGCAGGTCCGTGACATAGCGAATGACAAAACCTGGGACTTTGCCGCCATATTCCGAAAGGTAGAGGCCCCCCAAAAACCCTACGGGCACACCGAGCGCCGAGGCGAGCAGCAATACTTTCGCGCTGCCAACGATGGCATTCGCCATGCCGCCGCCAATTTCGTCCACCGGTGCGGGAAGCTTCGTAAAAAAATCCCAATTTAGCGAAGCCCCGCCTTTGACGACGAGAAAACCAAGAATAAAAAAGAGCGTCCCCACCGTAAGCGCAGCGCAGAGACCCGTGAGTGCGAACATCACGCGGTTGACGATTTTTTTTCTCTGAGAGTGGGAAATCATACTTCTTTCCCTCCTTTGCTCGCGCCGATGAGCATCAGGCGCGCGAGGCCGTTGAGGACAAAGGTGACGGCAAAAAGGACCAGGCCCAACTCCACGAGCGAGGAGAGATACAGCTCGCCCGTTGCTTCGGTAAATTCGTTGGCGATGACGGCGGCAATGGTATAGCCCGGGGCGAGCAGCGAGGCTTTGATCTGCGGCGTGTTGCCGATCACCATCGTGACGGCCATCGTCTCGCCCAGGGCGCGGGCGAGCGCGAGAAAGATCGAGCCATAAATGCCGCGCCTCGCATAGGGAACGATAACGCGCGAGATCGTCTGCCACGGCGTTGCGCCGAGCGCGAACGAGCCTTCGCGAAGATATGCCGGCACCGAAAGTAATACTTCGCGTCCCACCGAAACGATAAACGGTACGATCATCACCGAGAGCACGATCCCGGCGGAGAAAATACTCACGCCATAAAACGTACCGGAAAAAATTGGAAGAAATCCAAAGACCGCCTGCAACGGTGGGACGATATAAGTTTCCAAAATCGGCACGAGAATAAAAATTCCGAGCAAGCCATAGATCACGCTCGGCACCGCCGCGAGAAGTTCTACTAAGAACGTGAGTACATCCGAAACGCGGCGCGCCGCCTGCTCGGCAAGAAAGATTGCGGTTCCCAAACCGACAGGGATCGCAATCAGGAGTGAGAGCATAGCCGTCATGACCGTGCCATAGATAAAGGGTAGCGCGCCGAACCGCCCGGCGATCGGGTCCCAAACGCTCGTGACGAGAAAGTTCCAAGAAAAGGTATGGCGCGAAAGGACGGAGCCGGCTACAAGCTGATAGACAATGATAACGACTATGGCGAAAATCGCCGAGGCCGCCGCCAGCGTGAGCAAATATGCTAAAGCGTCCGCCGGCCGCATAAAGCGACCGGCGAATCGGATAATAATCTTAGGAAGAACGCCCGGCGCTTGGGTGCCGGACAATGCGTGATCCGCATGAGGAGCCATGTACATTTGTGTTATTGAATTTTCGCGATCGCCTGCTCCTCTTTATCCACGACTTCTTTCGGAAGTGGCGCATAGCCAAGATCGGCGCAGAAGCTTTGTCCATCCGCCAGCATCCACTTGAGAAAGCCAACGATGGCCTCTTTCTTTATCGGATCGCTAATCTTCGAAGGAATGAGAAACCACGTGAAGGTCGAAATGGGATACGCCCCGTCACCGGGAGCGTTGGTGATCGAGACACGAAAGTCGTCTGGCATATTAGCTACTGCGCCGGATGCCGCGGCTGTTACACCAGCGAGTTCGCCCTTCACGAATTTGCCGGAGGAATTTTTCACCGCGCCGTAGCTGATATTATTGTGCTTCGCATAGATCAGCTCGACATAGCCGATCGAGTAGGGCGTCTGCTTAATCTGCCCGGTCACGCCTTCGTTGCCTTTACCTCCAAGACCCACGGGCCAGTTAACGGAAGTTCCAACGCCTACTTTCGATTTCCATTCGGGGCTGACCTTCGAAAGATAATCGACAAAGCAGTAGGTCGTTCCGCTGCCATCCGACCGATGGACGACGACGATATCGTTATTCGGAAGCTTTACCCCTGGATTTGCGGTCGCGATCGCGGGATCGTTCCATTTCTTTATCGTTCCCAAATAAATTCCGGCGAGAGCTTCCGGCGTGAAGTTGAGGTCTTCCGTCACGCCCGGAATATTATAGGTTGGGACGACGCCGCCCATGGCCGCCGGAAAATGAAGTACATCGCAGCCGCGCTTGGCCTGGAAATCCGCGAGCTGCTGATCGTTCATCGGTCCGTCGGACTCGCCGAAATCGACTGTTCCTTCGGTGGCTTGTTTAATGCCGCCGCCCGAACCGATCGACTGGTAGTTGATCTGAATATTCGGATGGGGCTTCTTATATTCGTTGAACCACTTGGAAGCGAGCGGATAAATAAAGGTCCCGCCCGCGCCGGTGATGTTCGTAACAGCGCCGGCGGCTGCGGTCGAGTCCGCAGAGCCACCCGATTTGTTGCCGCCACAACTTGATAAGAGCAAGGAGAAGGAGGTGGCAAGCGCAAGACTCAGAAGCGATAAACGTTTCAACATGATGATTTTTTTCGGAATGATTGTGAAAAGCTAAATACTAAAATGCATTGCCAGCATTATGCTATCGTTATTGATATATTAATCCTCTTTAAATATTGGTGTGCCCCGGGGTCGTGTGGCGCATCCATTTCGCCTCGGCAATAAAGATGACGTTCTCCGCAATATTGGTCGAATGGTCGGCAAGGCGTTC
>DASYAJ010000059.1:0-4064 GCA_036501405.1 Kapaibacterium sp. (SeqCode) | reverse complement strand
CGCTGAGATGATTGTCGAACAAGGAAAATTATTTGCTCTTGCCGGCAACGATGCGGTGAATGGAGCCCGAGCATCTGCTGTCTGTCTATCTATTACTGATGGAAGTTTAATTTGGCGACACGACATTGTCGCGGGGGAATCATTTGCGTGGAGATTTTCTCGATACTCTCAATCATCGAACGCGATTTACTATGCGACTCAAAGCAGCCATGTGGTCGCATTATCGAAAGTGGATGGATCAGTTGTATGGGATTCTCCAAACGCTGCCTATAATCCTCCAGTAAATATCGGAGTTTGGCAGGGTTCCCCGACGTATAGAAATGGCATTATTTATGTCGGTGCAGGAATTAATCCAGTTACACCAGGGATGCAGGTAGATGGGTCGGTCGTCGCACTCGATGCCTCGAATGGGAATCTTCTATGGTCCAAAATACTTCCAAGGCCTAATAGCAGTACTGGTTATGTCAATTGGCAAACCCTAAATGATAATGTATTACAAGCGCAACTTGTTCCTACTCTGGACGGACTCATTGTTGAGCCAGGTTCTTGCGTGGCCTTAATGGACTCATCTGGAAACCTCATCTGGGAAAAAGCCCCGACCGTGAATGGAGGGCTAAATAATTATGATTGGCCTCCGCTTTTACGGAACGGAATGATTTATGGAGTTAATAGCGGGAACGGTAATTATTTTTGCTACTCTTTTGCTACTCCATGAACGCGCATACTGGTGCAATTCAATTGGTTCTGTCTCCAATCATAGCAGATAACTCTTCTGGTTTTTATCCACCAGAAATCGATTCAAACGCGATTTATCAATTATCCGATCAATTGGAAGGAGAACTATCAGGCCAGCGTTTAATGGATGGGAGCAAAACTTTATTGACCCCGCTTATCAATTATGTCGATCCCAATAATGAGATATCCGGTACGTATTTCGTTCATGGGAATCGGGTTATATTTATGACAGATTCAAGCCTAATTTGCTTATGCGGAAAATAATCATTAAGACACGTTCCTTCTTTTTTCAAAATCGTATCCCCTAAAGAGTAGCCCATGCGTTCGGATTGGAACACATTTCGCACTCCTGTTTAGGACTTTTCAGGAGATACCATTATGAAATTCAATACAATTATTAAACTCGGCGGCTCGGCAATTCTTGGCGCGGCGCTCATCTTCCTTTCCTCATGCAGTTCCACCACGCGAACTTCCGGCGCGAATTATTATCCCTATGGAAGTTCCAATTACTCGGTCGTCTATACGCCGCCCTCCTGGGCGCCGGCGAATGTGAACCTTAGCAATGTGCGCTATTACTATTTGCCGGATTGCGACGCCTATTACGATGCCTCATCCCAGCAATTCTATTCGCAGGACCTGAACGGTTCCTGGTCGTCGAACACATCGGCTCCTACCTCCTGTTCGAATCTAGACCTTTCAACGGCCTACACTGTGCTGTTGAACTCGAACGCTTCAAAACCGTGGCTCCAAAATTCGTTTTATCAAACGAACTATCCTATTCACTCATACGATGTCTATGGGAACATTGTGCTGAGCCATAACTTACTTTCGGACTTGCCAGCCAATTACAGCGTTACACCGCGCGCGTTCAATGAGAATACGAACAGTGTCATCTTCACGACCCGCGATGGGAACGGCAATACCATCGCACTTCGGGATGTGCCAATGGGAGCGATTTCAACTTATATGCCCTCGGACACTCGCAGCTATTATTATGGCGGCGGTTATCCAAGTCGGTAACCTTTTTCAATGAACAACGAATTTCGACCGGGCCGATATTACATCGCCCGGTCTTTTCGCATAATCACTGCCAGCATCCTTCCAGATCGCTTCCCATCGCGCCGGAACGAATGCAGCCGTTCATCCGAAATGGTGCAGAGCGGTGAGACTTCGATTTGCTCCTTCGAAATTCCAGAAAAAAGTAATTGATCGAAATTTGCTGCTTTCACATCGAGCAGAAATTTTTGATTACCGAGTTCCCTGAGATGCTTCTCGTCGAAGAGCGTCGCGACTTCCAATCCCACCTCGTACTTCGCTCCGGAAGCCGATGCTCCAATAAAAGCAAAGATATTTTTCGGTTCCGCGCCGAGTTCTATCATATTACGGACGGCCGTTAATGTAATCATCTGCTCGGTTCCTCGCCATCCAGCGTGAATGGCTGCAACAATGTGTGAAAACGGATCGTAAAGCAAAATCGGCGTGCAATCGGCCACACTCACCGCAAGCAAAACATTCGGTTCCCTCGTTATCAGGGCATCGGATTCAAGAACGATTCCCGCTTCTCCATTCACAAGATTGATATTCGCTGAATGGATTTGATTTTGATAGACCCTTTTCGCTTCTTCGGACACTCCGATCGCTTCGAAAAACCGTCGGCGGTTTTCATCGACATTTGCTTGATCATCGCCGACATGGCTGCTCAAATTCATTCCCAATGGTTCCGGCGACACGCCGCCCAGCCGCGTCGATTGCGCGGCAATAATTTCGGAAAATCGTTCGAATATTGTTGGTCGAATAATCATTCCATTGTTATCAACTCCTTCCTCCTCCGATGCGCCTGTTCTCGACGATATTTTGGGCGCTCCGATAAATAGTTCTCCAATATTTTTCTCACTTCGAAAAAATCTTCGAAGGGATGGTGAGGAATACCAAGTTCTCCACATTGCCGCTTTAAATCCCGACAGGCAAAAACGACATCGGCCATCATCGCCGGACACCAATCGGAATAGCCATCACCGATATAGACGACGGTGTCGCTGTCGTCGCTCGATGTGAGAAGCCCCGCGCATTTGCAGGAAGCACAGCGGTCGCAGCCTTCGCGCTGATTGGTGAAGTTCTGCGAAAGCGTTCCATTCTGCGCCACTTCGATCATGTTTGTCCAGACGGGAACCCATTCAAGGCCATAGGCTCGAAATATCTCCCGAATGTAGCAGGAAAAGCCATCGCTGGTAATCCGAAGATCGATCTCCCGACTTCGGCAGAATTCTGCGAATTCCAGAAAGCCCGGCTTGAGCTGTTGTGCATGAGCGATTTCCAGCAAATGTTCCGATTTCATTCCTGTCACGCTGTTGCAAGCGATGGTCAGGCATTCCGCGGCATTCTTCCCGCCGACATCGAATTCCTTCCAAATCTCGAACGCGATTTCCGTCCCAAACCGCGAAAGGATTTGGGAACCGACATCGAGCACCGATACTGTTTCGTCGAAATCGCAGTAGATCTTATACACTATTTTCTCGCAATAATCTCCAAAACGGCTGGTGTAATAATTCTTGTATGTCCATCCGTTTCGAACGAAACAAATTCCCGCTGCAATGCTTCCACTTGCTCCTTCGTCATAAATCCAAGTTCCGTCAATCGCCAGGGCGATACTTCGACAAAGGATTTCGGCCACTGCCAGATATAGTTCTCTGGCGAAACAATATGCACGATTGGCTTGACCGATTCGATTTTCAAACCGAGTTCCTGACACCAGTTCAAGAGTTCCAGCGCAATGTCGGGCTTACCACCTTCGGCATACCAGCCTTTCAGAACAGCGTCGATAAAAATATCGAAGGCCGGACTTGGGGAAGTAAATCCGAACGTATGGTAATGGAAATATTCGTGAACGACAATTACGCCGCCCTTTTTCAAATTCTTCACGACTTGTTCCAATAACTTTTTCGGGTTCTGAAGAAAGGCGAAAAGCCATCGGGCGTAAGCGCCATCGAGTTCCATCTGGGGAATGGTTTCCTCATCGAGATTCACACAATGTGTCGAAATATTTTCGATCCCATTTCGTCCCGCCTCCCGATCGAGATGACGGAGAAAATCCTGCGAACGATCGAGCGCGAGAATTTTCCCGGAAGGCCCGACAATCTCCGCCAGATCGAGGCTGAGAAATCCGGGACCGCTGCCGAGATCGAGAATGGTCTGCCCCGAGGTAAATCCCGCGCGACGCCAGGCATCGGTCACATCTGGCCGCCAGACCCGGTGCTGAAGCCCGAGGCGCGCCAGTTCGGCATCGTGGGTACCAAAAACATAAGCTTTTTCAGACATTTCCAAAAATTATA
>DASYAJ010000058.1:0-4397 GCA_036501405.1 Kapaibacterium sp. (SeqCode) | reverse complement strand
TCACCGACTTTGAATTTCCGTTCTGCTTTCTTCTTTGCCATTGTGTGTTATGGAATAGAGTGTGAATTAGTTACAGAACTTCCGTCAGGATTCGGAATGATTTGAGCATTGAGCCGTCGAACGTAATCTCGACGGGAATCCCTATGAGGTCGGCAACGCTTCCGACTTTCGCTTCGGACAGAATGCGGTGCGTCTCGCGCATAACCCGAAGCGCGGCCTCCGCTGACTCACTTTCAGATTTTTTATATTCGATATTAAAACAGTTAACGCCGCCATCGCCTACGCCCCACGAATCGCCGCCGAATGAGAGCTGAAGCCCAAAGATATACGGGCGGTCGTGAACCATGCCGAATGCAGCCGTTCTTATTTTCCCTAATTCTTTTCGTTCCATATTGTGTTTTTCCTTTCGTATGAATTAAAAACTTTTCCCCGCCAGTTCAGCAAGGTAGGCCTTTCCATCTTCAAGCGCGATCGAATCTCTTAGTTCGGACTCTTCTTTTTCAAGTGATTCGATCACCGAAGCATACGTTTCGCCGTACCCGTTAAGGTGTCCCAAAATGCCGATAACGGTAGAGGTTGTCCTGTACATTGGAAAGTGCCCCCTCGATTGCTTTTCGTGTCGTCATCATTTGTGTGTTTCCTTTCTTAAAATTCAGGAGCCGCCCGTGCAATCGAATGTAAAAGCAATGGCCCTCGAAAGAACCATGTTGCGGTTCGTTCCGCCATTCATTGAACGGGACGGCTCCCGAAAACTCTATTTTGGGTGAGCGGCGAGAACTTTAATTGCGTTCCCGAATGCCTCTTGCATATTGATGTTGTGAATTCCCACGTTCAGCGAATAGCACTCATCGTTTTCCGCGTTCATTTTCATTCCGACTAAATCTTCCAGCGCACCTCTCATCGCTTCCACCGTGGCTCGATCTGAGGCGGCGGAGTTGGCGAGGTCACGCAAGGCAACCATACGAGATTTGTTGAGCACTTCCGCAATGCGAAAAGCATCATTGTAAAATTGCTCGAATAGATATTCGCCGTCTTCTGAGGTGATGTATCGCTGTTCTTGTGCCGACTCTCCTTCCGGGCCGGGAACCATGCGTTCCATAAATTGCGCGTTCGATTCGTTGTGTTCTTGTGCCATGTTATGCTCCTGTGGGAATTAGTTTACATGCCCTGCCTTCTCTTTCGAGTTGTCGTTTCCATGCGATTGCGTGTTCACGCGAGAAGGGTATGCCCTGTCCGGCGCACCAACCTCGATGCTGAATCTCATAAAAGAAGAATGGCCTTCCCTCGAAAATTCTTTGAATGAAGAAATTCATGCCGCTCCTTCCTTCCTCGTCGCTTTGACTGCGGCAATGATTGCGTCGGCCAGATGCAACGCTTCCTCGTATACTAATTTGTAATTAACGCGATAATCGTCCGGCCCGTAGGATGCCTTCAGCAGTCCATAGGCCGCCGCAAGGGTGTCGTTCGCCAGCTTCGCCCGGAACCGTTCCTCATCCGTGAGTTCCGATTTCGGCTGAGGCGGTGCGGTGTAAAGCTGTTCGGGTTTGAGGAAGAAAACGACCCCATCTTCATCTTCGCATTCTATACACCCAAGGACGTTAGGTTCTGCGTTCGTTACAGTAGTTCTCACCCACACCCATGCGTTATCCCCTGCTTTGAATTCTTTCATTTCGGCTCCTTTCCATAAATTAAATCCAGATCGGCGGAGTGCTGGCGGAAAAATGCGCTGGCTTTGGCAGGGTCGTTCGGGAACGAGATTTCCGATGCCGCCCTGCTCATACACACATCCCAACCCCTACTATCCCTCGTGGGAACCCGCGTCCTTTCATCCCCCGTCGCCCCGCCTCCTCCCATCGCTTCACACGCACGGATAACGCGCACACGGGCACAGGCTTGATCGTAGTGGTATTGGGCGAGGACTTCCGTTGGTGCGGCGAGGTTGAGGTTGTAGTAGTAGTCGTCTATTTCATCGAAATCGTCGAAGTGGTGAGTCATTCCACCCTCCGCCACTATGTAATATCCCTGGCCCTTCACTCGCCCGTCTTCCCGTTCTGCTAAAAGACGTTCGCGTTCTGCCGTCCATTCCGCGATTTTCGCGTTTGCTTTTGCTATCCGTTCTTGTTTTGTCATTGTGTAAAAAATAATTACTGAATTTCTTTTAGCCCTCGATCACGCGCTTCGATGAGCAATGCCATTCCCGAATCGCTCCCGCCCGCGTCAGGGTGTAAAAGTTTAGCAAGCTCCCGGAACTTTCGATTGATTAGCTCCGGCGTAATTACTTCGCCGTTTATTCCCAGCGACTCTTTCCACGACGGGCCAGCCAAAAACCGGCGGAACGAATTTCGTGCATTACTTCCCGCGTTTCTGTGGAATTTTTGAGGCCGAATCGCCGCGCGATTTTCTCGCCGCTCAATGGGCGGTTCGGAGTAACGGAACCTTCCTGACGCGCGCTTTCGAGATAGCCAAGAATTTGTTCGGCCATTGGTGAAAGTTCCTTATTCATCGTTGTATCTCCTTGCCGTTGCTTCCGGCATAAGTTTACCTGTTTCGATCAGAGTACAGGTTTCGGCAATGCGCCGCCGAATAACGGGACCGAATTGTTCCGTGTAGATCGAATCGATTGCATCCGCGCGTGCATTCGTTGTGATGAAAAGAGGCTTGCCGTTATTATAGCGCCCATTGATTGCTTCGTACACGCCTTTGATAAGCGATGGCGGAGCCGTAGCGCGGCCATCCACGCCGCCTTTGTCTAAATCATCGATGTACAGCGCATCGCACGTAATGAGATTCCGAACGAACGCTCCATGGGATTCGCTGGAAAACGCATCGAGCAGCGCATCGGCTAAACCGTTCGCGGTCCAGCATTGCACGGACCAACCGCGCGAATGAAGCTGGCGCATGACATGCCACATCATCGTGGTTTTGAATGTCCCCTTCGGTCCCGTCGCATAAATTCCCGGAGCCGTTTTGTTTGCGGTAAGTTTTAGGAACGATGTTTTAAACGCTTCGTAAATTTTCCTCGGCGCATGAGGAACGAAACGCGAATCGCGATAGACTTCGAACGGACATTTTCCCTGCCATTGCTCTTCGCGTGTTTTTCGCTGCGGCTCCGCGTCGGTCGGTGTGCAGTTCAAACAAAGCGCCATCGTAAAGTTATGCCGGCTCTTCGCATAGCGGAACTGTTCCCCGCATTTTATACAAATCGCATCGGCAAATACGCCGCTCACAAGCGCGCCGATCGAAGCGGGTTCGCGCACGGCGAGTTCGGACCCCGGAAAAACATCCTCGGTCACGACCTCCCAGTGGGGAGAAGGCTTTATTTCTTTGAAGGGTGTTATCATATCGCGGGAATTTTATCGGACGTGTGATAACCGGGTTCTTGCTTCGGTGTAGCGGTTCGTCCGAAGGAAGCCGGGGAGCGTCCACCGGAAAGTTGCGTTCGGTCGGGGTACAGACCTGCAAGCGTTTGGTGCTTTAAATAAAATTCCACATGCTTTCGGGTGCAATGCCAGCCCTCGCTATGCACCGCTTCGAACGCCGCGTGAACTTTTTCTTCCCCGTAACTCTGAAAAAAAAGCGCGACCCAGCCTCGCTCCACCCCGCTGCTTTTAGCCCGAAGTGCGCCGTTGGGAAGCGTTTCGTCAGGCCGCGTGGCTTCCAGGTGCGCCAGGAGCCGGGAAATGGGATCGCGCTGCCGGAGCCAGAGTGGGGATTCCGGTTCAGCTTTTGGCTCTTCCAAAAGTTCCTCGCGCGGTGTATATATATCCCCTTTAATTTTATTTAATTTACTTTTATTTACTTTGTGGCATTTCTCTGAGAGAAATGCGCGATCTTCTGCATTAATGTCCCGATCTTCTGCATTTATTCCCGAACTCCCTGCATTAATCGAAATCCATCGTACATTTCTCGTAGTAATGGTTTCGGTCAAATTCAGGAGCCAGAATGCGGGATTGAGCATCAAAATCGAGCGCGGGTCCTTCGCGAAAATGAACTGCTTCTGGATGGATTCGCTCGTGAGAATACTATGCTTTTCGAAAAGTGATTTAGAAAACATTTCGCGGTCGATCATCATTGCGAGGGCCGCCCTGCAAATGTCGAATGGTGCGCCGTATTTATCCGTAATGAATTCCATATCGTCTTCCGAATAAGGCATGTAATACCCCTTCTTCCCGTATATTCTTTCGAGCATTTCGAACCAGAGCCATTTGCCCGTATGTCCAAATTTTGCCGAAATGCGCTCTAACTTCTCCCCCTCCTGGATGGTATGGGGGAAATAGGTTAAGGACATTTCAGGATGCCTTGCCATAGTAAATCTTGTAGAACAGAGCGTAAAAATGCGTTGAATGTTTTATCCGATCGTCTCTTCGACAATTCGCCGGACCATGATACGGGAACCG
>DASYAJ010000057.1:0-1727 GCA_036501405.1 Kapaibacterium sp. (SeqCode) | reverse complement strand
TTCCGAATCAATCCGGATACATTCCTCTGGGGAGAGGACGTCGCCTCGAAAAATAAGGGCGGCGTCTTCAATGTCACAAAAGGAATGCTTCAGGAATTTGGAAACGCTCGCGTTTTTAATGGGCCCATCGCCGAAGATTTCATTCTCGGTTCCGCAGACGGATTCTGCCGTGTCGATCCCGACAACATTTGGGTTTGCGTCGAAGGCGCCGAATTCGCCGATTATTTCTGGCCCGCAATGGAAAGCTTCATCGAGCTTTCCCACGCTTACTGGCGCACACGCGGACAATATGCGCCGAACATCGTGATCCGCATTGCTTCCGGCGGGTACATCGGAGGCGGACTGTATCATTCCCAGAATCTGGAGGGAATGTTTGCCACAATTCCCGGAGTCCGGGTTGTCCAGCCCTGCTTCGCCGACGATGCCCAGGGCCTGCTTCGCAGTGCCTTTCGCACCAGAGGCGTCACAGTCTATCTGGAACCGAAATATCTTTATTATCATCCTTTCTCGAAAGCATATCCCCTGCAGGAGAACGAACTCGTTCCTTTCGGCAAGGCACGGCTCCGACGCGAAGGAAGCGATCTTTCCATCATCACTTACGGAACGACAACCCATTTCTCGATTCAGGCGGCAAACGAACTTGCTCAGGAACAAGGCATTCAGTGCGACGTCCTCGATCTTCGTTCCATTTACCCGCTCGATCTCAACGCTATTCTTCATTCCGCCCAAAAGACAGGAAAAGTTCTCGTCGTCCATGAAGACAAAGTGACCGGCGGCTTCGGAGGTGAACTGGCCGCGCTCATCACCGAGCATGCATTCCAATCCCTCGATGCACCGATCATGCGCGTCGGCTCGACCTTCACGCCCGTCGGTTTCGCTAAAGTCTTGGAAGACGCCATCCTTCCGAATCCGGCGAAGATCAAAGCCGCAGCCGAGAAGCTCGCCCGCTGGTAAAAATCCTGCAATAACCGAATCCTCGTTCCAACAAACTTTATAGTGTGTGTTGGATGCGTTTTCATAATTCGCTTCTTGTAGAAAGAAAAGACACGTTTTTTTCTTAAAGGCAAGCGGTAGAGACATGAAGAGAGTATCCTACGCATAAAACTCAATAATGTTTCAATGTTTTTTAACTTTTTTAAGTTTTCTTTACGGCACTTTCCCTTTGTCCCGAAGCCACGCATAGAGTAAAACGAGTGAAACAAAAAGAGCTAAAATTGGGATGGGGACATCCGCCATTGTCAGCAGGATTCTTAAAAGACTAAGCAGAATCACGCCACCGATAATGACCCACGGCGCGCGGGGCAAAGGAGGTCTGCCCATCAGCATACGGATGCCGATGAGGCCCGTCACGAGGCCGAAGCCACTCATTATTCTGAGCGGCTTCGCAACCGCCACAGGAAACACGAGTAACACCGCTCCCAACACAACGAGCGCAGCAGCGTATCCGCGACCCGAAGGAAAATGCAGATTGGATGAATGCCTCAGGTTCATATTCGAATGGAATCGATACGCAAAAAGCTTTCCGATTAAACGGGACGTTCCATTTCCTTGGTTTCGATATTTCCAGGTTTGAAGCAAAATTTGTCTATTTCGCAATAATGCAGAACAAGCTAATACAGCATCGAGTCCGACCTTCACGCCCATCGGTTTCGCTAAAATCTTGGAAGACGGCATCTTTGCCGAATCCGCCGAAGATCAAAGCCGCAGCCGAGAAGCTGGCCTGCTGG
>DASYAJ010000056.1:0-4566 GCA_036501405.1 Kapaibacterium sp. (SeqCode) | reverse complement strand
CTTGTTGAAATATGTTCCAGCCCCTGCTTCGAGCTGTCGAGCAATGTTCGGAGAGAATCGTTGAGGTGTGGCGTTTCGAGTTCATGCCGGGAATAACTGGTCTTCAGTGAGATCGGCAACGCAATATAATTTACCGCGAGTGTATGTCGAACACCGGGCGCGGCATTCATCGGAAACAAAAGCTGGCGAAGTTCGGCGGAGAGATGAATCGCGCGTGAAGCGGTATCGATCGAAAACTCTTTCTGTGCCTGTAGAAAAAATCCCCCATCGACCTGAATGGAAAGCGAAGAAAAATCTGGGAAGTTATCGGAAAGAACAATCACCGAATCGCTCGCGCTCGTGAGCGTGACCGAAAGCGAACGCTGCTGTGCGGCCACGACGCAGGGCAGCAGCAGCAGAAAACAAATGGCAAACTTACCGATACCGCTTATCCGATTAATTCCTATCCGATTAAAGCCTATCCTTCGGCGCGCGCGACGCCGAACGAGCCGGACGTCCTTCGAGAACGGCGACGAACTCCCCTTTGAACGGGCGGGCGGCGAACTGATCACGTAGTTCAAAGAGCGTTCCACGGGCAACACGTTCCGTAGGGAGCGAAAGATTCATCGCGACAGCCGCGCGGCGCTTGCCACCGAAGCCGTGAACGAGATCATCCAGAAGCTGCGAAAGGCGGTACGGCGCTTCGAGCAGCATAATGGTTTCCTCGCGCTCCGAAAGCTTTCGTGCCGCTTTGGTGCGTTCCGATTTCTCGCGCGGAAGAAATCCGGCAAAGTAAAAAGTATCGCTCCGAAATCCGCTGACGACAAGCGCCGCAAGGATGCTCGACGCTCCGGGAACCGGAATTATTTCAATTCCCTGTTCGATTGCCGATCGCACAAGCCGCTGTCCCGGATCGGCGACGAGCGGAGTTCCGGCATCCGAGATGAGTGCGAGTGTTTTTCCTTCGTAGAGCAAGGCTAACGCTTCTTCGGTCGCTTCTTTTTCGGTGTGCTCGTTGAGCGGGAGAAGTTCTTTTGTGATTTGGAGATCGTGCAGCAGCCGCCGAGCCGGTTTTAAGTCTTCGCAGAGAATCGCATCGGCATTCTTGAGGGATTCGATTGCGCGGAGCGTAATGTCCCCAACATTGCCAATGGGAACCGAAACGAGGAGGAGTTTACCGGGCATTTCCGCTTGATTGAAGAGCCCGGTTTTTCCGATACTCATTGACAAACAGCAAAATCACGCCGGTCGTTGGAACGGCAATAAGCAGGCCGACGAAACCGAAGAAGAATCCAAATACTAACAGCGCAAGAATCATCAGCAATGGCGGTACGCCTATGCCGGGACCGATGATACGCGGTCCGATAATATAGACCTCCAACAAATGCAGGCCCGCGATCACGAGAACGCCGCTCGCGATCACGGCAAAATTCAGTTCCATCGTCAGAAAAATGACGAGTTCGACAATGAACGCGCTGAAAATCATTCCCACAATGGGGACCAGATCGGAGACCGCGAGAATCACGCCGAGAAGCCCTGCATAAGGAATTCCGAGAATCGTATAAGCAATGGCGCCGAGAATTCCGATCATCGCCGCGACCGTTGCCTGGCCCCGCACGTACCCGTAGAGAATGTGATCGACATCGCCGATGACTTTCATCCGGCGAGCGATATTTTTCGAAGGAAAAAGATCGTTCACGAGCGGAATCAGCTTCGGCCAGTCTTTCAGGAAATAGAACATCGCGATGGGAACGATGATGAGGTTCAGCGTCCGTTCGAGAATGCGTGGAAGTCCGGCGATAATCGTCACGACCATTCCCGGCACAATCTCGAGCAGCTTCTGAATTTGCGGGCCGGCCTGCTTGAGCAGAATGCCATCGACAAACCCGCGTGGCAAACCCGCCGCAAGGAGGAAGTGTCGGATATGCTTCTCGTCGATGGTGTTCGCGTTCTGTTTGATGAAAACGGTGAGCCGTTCGATGAATGCTTTCGATTGTTCGCCGAGTGTCGGGAACAGAAGCCAGCCGACCAGTACAAGCAAGCCGCAAAAGAGAATGACGATCGCGAGCGAAGTCCAGGTACGGCTGAACTGCCGTTTTTCAAATAGTTCCGTAACCAGTGGATTAAAAAGATAGGCGAGCACCGCGCCGATAATAAATGGAACTAATATTCCGGCAAGAGTCAGGACAAGCCAAAAGCCGAAGAGCACAATGCCGGTGGTCATCAACCGTTTTGTCGCGCGATATTCCTTGAACGAGGCGAGCACGACATACGCAAGGAAGGCAAGCACAAAGGGATTGAGAATCGCGCGGACGCTCCAGGCGAGCGCTATCAGCGCCAGCGCGCCCAGCACGAGCACGATGCCATCGAAGCGGCGGACGTCAGATTGAAAATGTGGCGGCGTTACCAGAGCGGTCGTTCTCAGAGGTCTTTCCTCGGAGATTTAGTATTCAAAGATGGAAGAATTTACTCCGGCCCATTGCCGGCGTCATTACTCAACCCAGAATTCTTCCGTTTCGCTTCCTCTTTCGGTTTATGCCGCACGATTCGATCGAACACAATAAATCCCAGGATGACCAGAATGAGATAGATCGTGTTCATTTTCTTTCGCCATGCGCTGCCTTAGCGATCGACCGAAAGCGGATCGGCATTGTGCTCGACAGCCAGGTCTTCGAAGCTGGCTGGCTCTTCGCCACCAAGCACATGAAGCTGCACATCGGCAACGCCGGAGTTGGTCATGCCGAGTTCCTGCGCGGCGGCAAGGCTCAGATCGATGATTCGACCGCGCGCATAGGGACCACGGTCGGTAATCTTCACGATGCAGAACTTATGATTGGCAAGATTGGTGACGAGGACTCTCGTGCCGAAGGGGAGCGTCCGGTGTGCGGCCACCATCGCGTGCATATCGAAACGAGCGCCACTGGCCGTCGTGCGGCCATGGAATTCGTTGCCATACCACGAGGCGATGCCCCGCATTTGAGATGCACCCTTCATCACTTTAGCGAAGCGATGAATTGGATGGTGCCGCTTCGAACCGTGAACCCGCTCGCGGACTCGTTTGAAGCGAAGGCCCGGATGGTTCTTGCCTTTCTCATCGTTCATTTTTTTCGCAAAAGCCGTCGTGACATTCGCGCCTAATGCGATGAGGGTCGAAACCGCGAAGAACATCGCCGCGATGGTGAAGCGGACAAACCGCCGGACCCGTCGCTCCAGCTTTTCTTCCGCGGAAAGGAGTATTTTCGCCGTTTTTGCTGCCGTTTCCGTAACCTGTGAGCTGAGCTCGGAAGCGGAATGCTTAAGCTCAGAAGCCGAAAACTTCGCAACCCGGTTTTCAATCGTAGGTAGCATAACGCCCTATACGATTATTCCCTTGTAATGGTTCATGCTTTTGATTCTAAGAGAAAAGCATGAAAACGGTCTTCGCTTTTAACATTGGAACGAAAGAGGTAACTATTTCAACCCGCGTTCCACCGTGCAAGCTGCTCTGGGATCAGGTAAAACAGATCATGGACAAATGTTCCCGCGGGACGCTCCATCCATTTGCCCTCGCGGTACAGGTAGGGTTGGTATCCGAAGCGCGAAAGGTACGCAGTCATCTGGGAAACGCCACTTCCCTCTTCGTCCGGATCGGAACAGAGTTCGATGAAGAGCGGCGGACGGTCGCGTTCTAAGATTGCCGCCGCACCGCGCATACATTCGAATTCATGCCCTTCGGCATCGCACTTCAGAAACGAGATTGGCGAGGGGTCAGCGGCGAATAAACTATCGAGCGAACGGACGGTCACGGATGTCCGCAGGTTCGAACGTCCGGAGCTTTCGTGTGCATCAGAACTTTCGCGTGCAATATGGGCCGCATAATAATTCCTGACTTGACCGAACGCGCCGGAATTATCCTTCTGATCGTTCGGACTTTCGGCGTAGGTTGGGACCTCGATCATCGCGGTTCCATCCACATCGCTGATGGCGCAGTCGAACAGCTCGACCTGCGATAGACCGGCGTGGGTGATATTCCGCGTGAGAATGCGAAACGTATAGGGAACCGGTTCGAAACTGAGGACGCGGCCCGAGGATCCGACATGCTGTGCAAAGAGTTTTGCGACAAGCCCGATATTCGCTCCCACATCCACTACTCGGTCGCCCTTAGTGATAAAGCGCGCGATGGCCGGCCATTCGGGAAAATCCCGCGCTTCGAACCGATCGAAAATAGCGTACGATCGCCAGATTTTGAAGCGGTCGGTCAGAGAGGCCGGGAGAACTAAATAGAAGAGCCGTTTGAGTAAGTTCATGACGAGGAGGCATCCTAACAGAAGCCGCAATGGAGGGTTCCAAGTTAGGGACGACAGATTTCGTTCCTTCGGGACTCTTGATCTTAAAAAAATCCCGAACCCCGGGTTCCGCTTCGCTACACCCCGGGCCAAATATTTCGTGCCTATGGCACTTTTTTCCTTCGTTCCTACGGGCTTGTCGGGCTTGAGGCGCCGACCTGCTGGTGTTATCGTAAACTTTCCTCGAACTTCATTGTTCATCATTATACGATGAACAGCAATATACAACTACCCCCGCTGACTGCAGTTATCGAGTTTTCGG
>DASYAJ010000055.1:0-7312 GCA_036501405.1 Kapaibacterium sp. (SeqCode) | reverse complement strand
CTCGGCGAAGGCGTCGATGAGTGCATTGGCGTCATCGGTGAAGCCGTTCATTTGAGCGCTGATACCACCGCGTTTGCCGCACCAAAAATAAAGCAGGTCGTGAAGGTCTTTTACCGAGTTGAGTCCGAGTCCGTTTGTGTTAATCATGATGCTTTTATTACATCGAATCGGCTGAATTACCGATTCATGGTGTATTAAACGACACCGAGGGGTCAGAAGTTTCCGAAGTTTCCATTTTTTTTGAATTATTTTCAATTATTCTTGGAAACGGCGTTTTTGGCTCAATTCCGCCGAAAAACGACAGCCGCCCCGGAGCGGGCGGCATTAGTGAGATTGTTCGAGAGTAGTGATTACGCCCGAAGGGTCAAACCCGATGCCAAAGCTTGCGGGAAGTGAATTCTCTTTAAATAGCGCCGTCAGCTTGTCGTAAGATTCCCCGAGGAAACTATATTCCTTGTTTGCCTGAATCTGAGCGAGTAGAGCGTTAAAATCATCGCGCGTGAACCCAGTCCCTTGCCATGAGCAGGTTTTCGCGTCTGTTGAATCCCCGTGAAAAGTAATAGTCATGGAACCGGCTGTTTCATACATGATGTAGGGAGCTATCGTTAGCTCGGTAGATTTAGCGATGCGACCTATCGTTCTGCTCTTAACGGACCATTCGCTATGGTGCTTAATGGTATCGTTCAAAGCCTCGCGAGTCACGCCAACGCGCAGAGCTTGGCTAAGGCAAATAGAAGGAAGGAGTAAGAAGAGGGCTATCGTTTTTTTCATTGTGGTATGGTTACTAAGGGAATTTTAGTAATCGCGTAAAACTTGAATGACGCGCACGAGACGAATGATTTGCTCTTCCGGCACATGCTCCGTCAGGAATTCTTTATTCGTCGGAATAAGAATATAGGAACCTGACTTCCAGTCGCGGCGAACGCGCTTTAGAGTATGCTCATCCTCACCCGCGACGACAGCATAAACTTTACCATTTACGAAAGGTTCCTTCGGCGAACAGAGGACCATGTCGTTTTCCATAATCTCAGGTGACATCGAAGTCCCGTCCACTACGAGAACAAAAGCTTGAGGATCGCTACAGGGTAAGCGAACGTGACCGAGCGTTCCCCTTTCACCGAAGCCCTGAACAAGAGGGCCGGCCGGAATATGGTCAAGGATCGGGATTTCTTTCCAATCGTCGGCTATGGGGATTGCATTCTTAAACCCCGTGACGAGGTGCATAATATCCGTATTCGGAAATTTTTCGGCAAGTAGCCTCCAGAACTCCGAACCCGGTTCAGCCTTCCCTGAGAAGTAAGAATTGACCTTGTCGTATTTCAATTCAAGCGTTCGGGCCAAGTTTGCCATAGAAACGCCATGCTCCTCAATGAAGCCTTTTAGTCTCTCCGGTATTCCGCTTGATTGCACTTTCTTAAAGAATTCTATTTTGTTTGAAAAAAGTTGAAGATTTTCCTGCAAATCGCTTTGACTTGCTTGAAAATTTTCCGTATCTTTGTATCGTTAAGGTTGTTAAACGTTAACAACGCCACAAACTTACGGAAATTTTGCTCACTCCTCAAGAAATCTACGCGACGAAGCGATCGCTCATGCGGATACCCTTCAAGGTTATCGCTGACGCCATCGGGAAGAATGTCAACACCGTGCTCGGTACGCTCGGGAAGAAGTCGACGCAGCACTTCAGTGAAGAGACCGCTAAGCAAGTTTACCAATTCATCGACGCGCACCAAACCCGGCTCTTGCATGAGCTCGCGCGCCTTGACATCCTCAAAGATTAAAAAGTCTGGCCCCAGCCAGCACCTATTAGAAAACTATTCGCCTGCCTATTCTTAATGCCAAACATAATTCCTTCAAACTCAGCCGCCATCGTTTACCAGCCCGGAATGCCTCCTGACGCCATTCAACTCCTTCGCAAAGCAGAAGAGATGATGCGGCACTCTGTGGCCTTCGGCTTCAAGAGATTCATGTTCTTCGGCGCCGCCCTACACAATATCAAGAGCTTTGATTTGCACAAGCTCAACCCCGAGACGCAGAAATGGGGCCTATTCCTTGACTCCATCGGCATAGACAGTGGAAGCGCCTCGCGCTATCTCTCTATCGGCGCATCGATCTCGGAGCGCCTGAAGGCCGAGGGGAAAATCAAAGACGGCGAACCTGTCCTTATGGGCGACGTGAGGTCCCTTGCCGATGAGAATTTGGAGAAGCTCAAGGATTTTACCATGCGCGAAATAGCTGGCCTTTCAAGCCGCGTGGATATTTTCGATTCCGCGATGAACGGGCAAGAGCTTCAGAAATTACTTCCCGGCAAAAAAGAGCCAACCGACCAAGAGCAGGCTTCAACAATGAAAGCGAAGTCCGCCCTTGCCGAGTTCAACGATCACATGCGAAAGACGCTGGAGCCTTATGGCTGGCGCTGGAATGCGAAGGACCAGCGATGCGAGCATGAGGACGGCACGCCGCTCACCGACGAAGAATACGGTCAGATTACGACGCCCGACATGGCGGCGAAACCCTTCCGCATGACAGAGACGGGAATTAATCGCGCGATGCAATCGGCGGAAGATGAGCTTGTGCAGTCCATGAAGCTTTACACGCGCTACAATCTCGCGGTGAAAAACACAGCGCTCCAGAACGAGGTATACCGTATTCGGCAATCGCTCCATCGCCGGTTCGAGTGCATGACGGCTATGCTCGATGCGGTCATTGAAGGCGACGAAGCGAAAGTGAAAGATATTCTGAAGCGAGGGCTTGGCGAATGACAAAGCCACTCTCCATGTACAGCGTTCGCGTTTCGTTCCAGCTTTTGGGAAGTATGTGCGTCGTTGCCATCCACGCCCATGCCTGGAACTCGGAACGCGCTCTCTGGCTCGCTCGCGATTTTTGCGCGAGAAAATTTAGTCAGCGTCCATCGATCTTCGAAGTGCATGAACTCCGGCTCCTTTGCACTTCAAGATTGAAGAACGAGAAAGCATCCCTCATTCAAACCTTCAAATAAAATGGCACTCACGACAGGACAGATTCTATCATTCGAAGCAGCAGGGGAAGGAATTCAGGAAGGAAAGCCTGTCATCCTCACCGGCAAATCGAACGGGAAAACAACGGTGCTGCATACTGCGCTCGAAGTGCTCGGACAGCGCGACGAACGCACAGGCGGCATCTCCACTTCGCCGAAGCACCCGGAAGATAAAGTCATCGATTTCTTCCGCGTTTACTTCCCACCCATGCCGTCGCTTCCGAACACCATGCGGCAGGTGCTCGCCTTCGCAAAGGTGAGGCCGAAGCATTGCTCGGCGGACGTCGTCATGCAATACGACGATTTCATGCGCGGTATGGCGAAGGCCAATCGCGCTGTGTGCCTTGCCGTCGACAACGCGGAACTCATTCCCGGCCGCGCTTACACCGTGCTGAAGGCGCTGAACGAATACCGCGATCCCCTTTCGCGCAAAACCATCGGCGCGGGAATTTTGATTGCGGGCGATATTACAAAGCTCAAAAACATTCCACCGAGTTTTCTCATCCGCGCCAAGGAAGTGCTGATCGGCAAGATCAGCGAGAAAGAAATCGTGGAGCTTATCGAATCACTCCATCCGGGGCAGTCGCAATGGTTCGATCGGAAGGCGATCTCGCAGATCAATTTGCTCCGCACGACGCTCCAGATGAAATCGGTCATCGACCAAACGCTTTACGAGCGACGCCGCTATCGCTTAACCAATATCTCGGAAGAAGCCGTTGCCGAAAAAGTTCTCGCGCTTCCGAACGAGAAAGACGAGCACTACCGCATGGCTTTGGCCGCTTAATCATTCACTTTCACCGTCTATGCAATTCACCGAACTTTTTTTAGAATCGACCGCGCAGGAATACCGGCGCAGGTATGCCGCGCGTCCTTACGATGCATCGGCCTATCTTCGCGAGGTTGCGGATCACGAGGCCGTGAGCGTGAAAACGCTGCACAAGCACTTAGGGCTCGGACTTCGCAAATCCCGCGAGAAGAGCATCGAATGCCAGGCGCGGCTCGCAGAGATCGATTCCTACACGCGCATGATATGGGAATTTTCGGTGAACCATTCCTATGACTTGAATAAGATTTCCGTCGCCGTCTCTTTCGATCATTTGATGGGAGAGAAACATCTTCCCGAATCGCTCACGATCAAGCAAGTCTACGAATCGATGCGACGGCAGCGCCTTCGGAATCATTCCGCCGTGACGTGGAAGAAGATTCCAGAGAATCGCAAGCCGATGGACACCTGGCAGATGGACTTTTCTAAGTCGCGGTATTTCAAGCATGTCGTTTCGGGCGATGGCGAGATTCAATGCGTGAAGCCGATCGCTACGAAGCGGCAGGACGATGGAGTTTCGCTTTACATGGGCCTTGCCATCGATATGGCCAGCCGTGTGATGTATGTGAAATACTATCTCGCTACGGGCGAGAATGCCGATAGCGTCATCGAGTTTATTCTTGCGGCGTTCGATTCGAAGGCGGGAACGTTTCATTTGCAGGGAGTTCCGCGCTCCGCCTACATCGATAATGGTCCCGGCTGGACGGCGTTCGAAGCGAAGGCCGGAATGAAAAAGCTCGGTGTCGCTAAAATCTTCGGCGGGTTCGAAAAGGACGTTCATGGCAATAAGCTTCCCAAGCGCAACAAGCAAGGACGCGGACAGATCGAGCGGACCGTGAACACGATAAAAAATCGGATGGAAGCTGCTCTCTTCCTCAAGCTCGGCGCTGGCAAAAAGCTTTATATCTCCGATCTGAACGCCGCGCTCTCCGACTGGCTGGAAGAGTGGAATCAGGGACCGCATCCAATGCATCGCGAAGAGAGCAAGATGAACATGTTCCTTGCACACAGCGGGAACTCGTTCGAGAACCTTTCTTTCCCACCTGAAGATGCTCGCGCGTTTTTCAGCCGGTCGATTATGCGGACCGTCGATCGCGGAAAAGTGCTCGTGAAGCCGAAAACTTACGCATTCGCTCCCGCGATCGTGGACGATGGCGAAGAGGTCGAGATCGTGAAGAACCAAAACGGCTATTACATCTTCAAAAACGGCGAGCTTCACAAGCTCACGCTCGAAGGGGCGCCGGAACCCATTCATGAGCCGCGAGCGGGAAATTTTGCGACCGAAACGAAGAATGCAAAGCTCGCGGAAATGGCGCTCCGCAAGCGGTTCGATGAAGAACTCATTTCCGTGCTTGGCACGACGCTCCATAAGCTGAATGATGACGAATGGAACGATATTGCGCCCTTCTTCGAACAGCCGCGCTCTGTGGAAGAGATCGAAGAAAAAGTGGCATGGATGGCAATGGCGCGACGACTCGCGACCGAAGCGCCGGTGCGTATGCCGAGCAACATCATTCAATTGCCCGCCGAAAGTTTTATCAGAAAGGATTCAATATGACGAAGATTCAGCACGGGCCGAAAGAAAAGTTCTGCTCGAATTGCAACGCGCTCCTTATCAATTACGACGAATGCCCGGACTGCGCTCCTTACGCGCGGATCGTCGTGGATTGCATCGAGCAGGAGGCGATGATCAAAGGGCGCAAGCTCGACGCCTTGAAAAAGCTCCAGGCGATCAAGGAACGGATCGCGCGAGCTTACGACAAGGCCATTCTACTCAACTAAAGTTTCACGCGAAGAAAGACGGCTTCCGTGATGTGAAGGGAACAGGGCCGCGCTGACGCGGAGCATGAGTCACTCTGCTCGCTTGGTTGCATGACGCGAAGGCGCGGCCCATATTTTTTACGATAATGGGATATATCGAAGAGGAACTGGAAAAGAAGAAAGCGGTGAAGGGGGAAGGATATTTCATCTCCTCGTTTCACTATCCTTTCATCTATTGCTTTGTCCGTCCTGGCGAAAATTCTTCGCTTTGCGGACGTATTAAAACCGGCATGGGCGGTTCCCACTGGCGCGAGATGCCGGGCGGTGAATTCTGTCCTGAATGCGAGGATATTCTTCGACACCAAGAATGAAAGAATACCCACTCGTTGCTCGCTCGCTCCAGGAATTGCAAGGAAGTGCAGATCGCCTCATTGAAGCCATGAGTGGCGGCGAGGATATCAATTACGTCTCGCTCCACGCTTTCCTCGGAGATTTGAAATCGCTCAAGGAATCATTCCAAATTTTAGTTCTTACTCGCAAAGATGAAAACGCCAGCATTCACCGACCTGAATAACGCCCAGCAGAGAGAGTTCCTTCCTATCGAACAGCTTGTGAAGGATCGGAAAAATTATTGCAGTTTCTACGAGCGCGGCAAGCTCGTGGCCCTCTACTTTTCGCATGGCGCAGAGAAGCTCGAATTTGTCGTCGATAAGTGCATGGCCAACGATTGGCTCAAGCCAGATCGATGGACGGAATTGATGGAAGCCGTCGAAAAATACGGCCGCGAAAAAGTGGAGTTCGCCATCAAAGCGATGAACCGCCTCGAAAATCATTCCATCGATATGGTGATAAACATTTGCGATAATCCTTCACTGGCGAAGCGTAAATTTCAATCGCCAACAGAACAAGTTGCCACCGCGCCAATGTCCGAGCGCCAGAAACAACAGCGCGAGCGGGCGCTGATCTATCCGACCAAAGAAGGCATCTACACCGAACTGACGGCCAGCAAATGGCTCCGCGAAGTGAAGAAGCTCGGCGTCGAACATGCCTTCGATTATTTTACACCCGCGCCGCCCGATGAGAAATTCGGCTGGCGCTTATTCCAACTCAAACCCGAATACCGATGAAAGAAATACTTTTAGAATCGCCCGTTGATGTCGAGCAAGCTTTGAACCGGCTCGCCGTCCTCGAAGCCGACATTCAATCCCAGGAGGCCGACGCCACAAAAGAGATCGTGGACATCCGCGAGAGCGTCCTGGGACGCATTGGCAAGAAAGAGGAGGAGGCTAAACGCCTTCGTGTCGCAATCGAAGATTGGGCTTCCGACAAGAAGAACCGAAAGGAATTTTTCCCCACAGGGAGCAAGTCGCTCGATCTACGCGCGGGGACGCTTTCGTTCCGCGATTCCACTCCATCACTCGTTTTGCAAAAGGGGTGGAAAACAGACGATGTGCTGAATGAGCTAAAGCAATACATTCCCGAGATTCGCTCTGCGGGGATTAAACAGCCTGAGCCGACGCTCGATAAGAACGGCATCAAGAAGCTCTTCGATAAAGGCATCATCGGCGAGTTTGACTTGAAGACTCTCGGTCTAAAAATCGAGCAGGATGAATCGTTCCACATTACGCTCAACAAGCTCGAATCCTACGCCTAACGAAATGTCGATCGTAATTCTCCTTCCTCTCGCCGTTGTCGCTATCATATCGTTCCTTCAC
>DASYAJ010000054.1:0-1509 GCA_036501405.1 Kapaibacterium sp. (SeqCode) | reverse complement strand
TCCTCGAAACGGCGTCCCGCGCTCGTTCTTACTCACGATCTGGAAGATGATATTGTTCTTTCTCGAATCACAAGCAAGCCGAGAGAATCGGATACCGATGCGAGGTTAATGGATTGGAAAATAAGTAAATTACTTTTTCCTTCGACTGTCTGCGTTGCTAAGTTAGCTACCCTTTCGAATAAATTGGTCGAAGGAAAGATGGGAGAACTGACGGAAGCCGATAAACGCGAGGTCCTAAAATCGCTGATTAGCTTTATAAATTCTCTTCGGAAGTAATTGAAAAACCCTTTCTTCTTGCCCCCACGTTTTCTCTTCGTATTTTTGTAGCGAAGAAAGCATCAGCGACGATGGTTCTCCCCAACAATAATATAAACTCAATATGAAAATTACCGTTATTGGCGCCGGCAACGTTGGCGCGACAACCGCGCAGCGTATCGCGGATAAAGAATTAGCAGAACAATGCGTCCTCGTCGATGTCGTCGAAGGCGTTCCGCAGGGCAAAGGGCTTGACATGTGGGAATCCGCGCCCGTCGAAGGCACGGACACGATGCTCATTGGCACGAATGGCTACGAAGAGACCGCCGGATCGGACATTGTCATCATCACTGCTGGACTTGCACGCAAGCCGGGTATGAGCCGTGACGATCTTCTGATGAAGAATGCGGAAATTGTCGGGGGCTGCGCCGAACAGGCGGTGAAGCAAAGCCCGAACGCGATCTTCATCATCGTGTCGAACCCGCTCGATGTGATGACCTACGTGACGATGAAGCGGACCGGGCTTCCGCGCAACCGGGTGCTCGGCATGGCCGGTGTGCTCGATTCGGCGCGCTTTCGTTCCTTCGTTGCGATGGAACTGAATGTATCGGTCGAAGACGTCACAGCCTTTGTGCTTGGCGGCCACGGTGATTCGATGGTGCCGCTTCCGCGCTTTTCGACTGTCGCAGGAATTCCGCTGCCGGAACTCATTCCAGAGAAGCGATTGGAAGAGATCGTCCAGCGCACCCGCAATGGCGGGATCGAAATTGTGAACTTTCTCAAAACCGGCAGCGCCTACTATGCGCCTTCCTCGAGCGCGGTGCAAATGGCCGAAGCGATTGTGAAAAACAAACGCCGCATTCTGCCATGCGCGGTCTGGCTCGAAGGCGAATACGGGCTGAAGGATACGGTTGCCGGAGTTCCCATCAAGATCGGCAAGAATGGAATGGAACAGATCATCGAGATCAAGCTCCAGCCCGAGGAAGAAGCCGCACTACGAAAGAGTGCCGACGATGTGAAAGAGAATATCGCGAAGCTGAAACTCTGACTGAGATAGACTGAAAATTTGTTGGATGAACACGGGATGTTTGGGGTTTACGTATCCCAAACATCCTGAAATTTCAGTACACTAATCGACGATATGAACAGTAATTTCCTCGCACGTCTGCAGCATCACGACGATACGTTTGCCATTCGAGAGCGTAAGGAACCGAGGTGAAAATACAATAAGCTCTACGTCCGCGATACCTAATG
>DASYAJ010000053.1:0-3572 GCA_036501405.1 Kapaibacterium sp. (SeqCode) | reverse complement strand
AAAAGTGTGCGCCAATCCGCGCGGCTTTTCAAAAATACGGCTATGCCTCGCTGTTGCAGGTGCGTGAAGCATTGGGCGCGGATTATTCCTACGACGATCTTCGCTTTGTGCGGGCCTTCGATGAGAAGAAAGCTACGTAGCAGCGGCATCTTCGTTGGGGAATGTTTTGATTTTTGATTCTGACTTATGAATTGGGATATGCCAGTTGGCGTTAATGAAACATTTGCGCTGCGGTTACTTCCTGGCTTCGCCACTTGGGAACGGTTCCCCACTGCACGGATGGTGTCGTCCGCATCGCGCTTCTGGCTCCTAAAAAAATCCGCAACGCCGGTTCCGATTTTATTCCCCTCCCGCTTGCGGGAGGGGAGAATAAAAAAAATAATCGCAATCGAACTCAGGGTTGCGCTTCGCATCGCGGGCGATGCTTGCTTCACCCTCCGATCAGGTCGAGGGCATGCTCTGGGCTGCGGGTACCTCCGCCACTTTTTGGGGAGTGCATTTTTTAGAGACCTTTCGTGCCTTCGGCACTTGGAGCCGATTTGCCATTTCGTTCCGGTGACTTACGTCACCGCTATTATCTTTCGTGCCTTCGGCACTTGGGATTGTTTCCGCTCATGGATTGTGCCGTCCGCATCGCGCGGCGTCTGAACTGGTATTTATGTGCACCGTAGGTGGTGCTTGATGTATGGGAAGTTTGGGGTGGGAATTATTGTTTCAACGCATTCATTGAATCGGTCAGGGCGCGGAGAATGGCTGGAAATAAAAAAATCCGCAACGCCGGTTCCGATTTTATTCCCCTCCCGCTTGCGGGAGGGGTTAGCGGAGGGTGTGTCGAGTAGCCAACGCGTTTGAATAAACGACACACCCTCCCCCGCCCCTCCCGCAAGCGGGAGTGGAGAAAAAAGTAATCCCCCTGCAAGCGGGAGAAAAAACCAGCCCTCCCGCAAACGGGCGAGAAAAAATTTCCGAGATATTTCTGGAAAAGTCTTGACATTGTGGATTTTATTTCGTATTATTGAAGGTAAGGTGATAGGCACCTACTGCTATCAGACAACTGCGTATTCATTGCATTGTCTAAAGTATAAATTTCAGTTCTTTCCTATGGAATGAGAATTATGAATTATGAATTTTCAAATGGCCAAATTGAAGAGATTTTGCAGAAGTTCATGAACTATGGATTACCCGCAAACGCAAAAACAGCTTGCCTGGAGACAGCCGTGGGTAATTCTGTAAAGATTGCAATTGCATTAAGATTGAAGCTCAGACCCACCCCGCGATTATTTACTGGCTTCCGGTATTCACAGGAATGTCTTCTAAAAAAGTGCGAAAGTGAACTACTTCGCAGGCTCATCGGTTATTGCCCGCCCGAAAATTCGTAGTAGCGAAAATTCGTAATAATTCGATAACCGATTACCTTGCACGCATTATGGAACAGATCATTCACGCCCTCAACCAAGCCCAGCTCCGCCAGGAACTCCCGCAATTTCGCGCCGGCGATACGGTGAACGTGTCGGTCCGCGTGCTCGAAGGCGATAAGGAGCGCATCCAGCATTTCGAAGGAATCGTTATTGCGCGGCGCGGCGCGGGACTGAATGAGACGGTGACCGTCCGCAAGATATCGAATGGTGTTGGAGTCGAGCGTATTTTTCCGCTACACTCTCCACGCATTGCGAAGATCGATTTCGTGAAAGCGGGCCAGGTGCGCCGCTCGAAGCTCTATCATCTTCGTGCGCTGGGTTCGAAGGATGTCCGCCGGAAGACGACCTAATTTTAATTCGGAATTAAGAATTTCAAAATACGAATTTTTGTTTTGAAAAAACTGACCATGTCATTTTTCATTCATCATTCGTAATTGCTCCGCTCGCTCTACATCAAAAATTATGCGTTGATCGACGAGTTTCGCGTCGAGTTTGGCGCGGGGTTGAATATCGTCACGGGCGAGACCGGCGCGGGCAAGTCGATTGTGTTAGGTGCGTTCGGGCTGCTGCTTGGCGATCGGGCTTCGGCGGAATCGGTCCGGACGGGAACGGATAAGACGGTCGTCGAAGCGGAGTTCGACGAGATCAGTTCCGAGCTTCGCGAACTACTGGACGCGAATGAAATTGCATTGGGCGATGCGCTTCTGATCCGCCGCGAAGTAAGTTCCAAGGGGGCGAGCCGGGCTTTTGTGAATGATTCCCCCGCCAGCGTGCAGATTTTGAAAGAGCTTGGAGAACGGCTGGTCGATTTGCATGGCCAGCACGAGCATCAGTCGCTGCTGCATGTTTCGAAGCATATCGAGATGCTGGACGCCTTTGCGGATCTTGCGCGTGACGTGGAACAATTCCGGGTGTTGCGGAATAAGATTCATTCCCTTCGCAAAGAAATAGAAGGAATGAAATCACGCCGGGCCAAAGCAATGGAAGAGCATGATTTTTTCGATTTCCAGTATCGGGAAATTGTGGCCACCGATCCGAAGGAGGGAGAAGATTCGGCCATCGAAGCGCGGTTGAACATTTTAGAAAATAGCGAGGAACTGCAAACGGCGGCCCGCGAAATGCACGAGATGCTTTATCATGGCGAAGGCTCGACCATCGAAAAGCTTGGCGTGGTTCGAGAACTACTCGGGAGATTTTCTTCGATCGATCCCTTGCTGATGGAACCGCTTGCCGAGGCGAAGTCGGCACTGGCGATTCTTACGGAATTGGCTCGGACGATCGGGAACTACGCGAGTGAGATTCAGCTCGATGCGTCGGAACTGAATGCGCTTCGCGAACGAGCGCAAGTTCTTCAGAGACTGAAGAAGAAATTTGGCGGATCGCTGGATGCAGTGCTCGGAAAGAAACGGGAACTGGAAGAGAAGCTTTCCTTCGAGGAAGAATTTCAGGAACGGATTACGGAAAAAGAGAAGGACCTTTCTTTGCTAAATCCGAAAGCGGCAAAATTAGCTTCCGCACTTTCCAAATCGCGGAACGCAGCCGCGAAGAAGCTCGAACCGCAGATTGTC
The DNA here is from genome assembly GCA_036501405.1 of Kapaibacterium sp. (SeqCode). Classification (GTDB taxonomy): domain Bacteria; phylum Bacteroidota; class Ignavibacteria; order Palsa-1295; family Palsa-1295; genus PALSA-1295. The sequence continues at coordinate 586 of DASYAJ010000053.1, read as the reverse complement.
ACGATATTGAAGGAGCTTGGTATCGAACATTCGCGATTTGAAGTGGAATTCGTTGACGAACTGGAACTGAATTCGAATGGGATGGATAAAATAGAGTTCCTTATTTCCACGAATGCCGGTGAGGAACCGAAACCACTGGCGAGAGTGGCTTCGGGAGGAGAGATTTCCCGCATCATGCTGGCGATGAAAACAGTACTTGCCAAGGGCGATAAGCTTCCCCTGCTCATCTTCGATGAAATCGATTCGGGGATTTCCGGTCGGGTCGCACAGCGAGTCGGCCGTGCGATGAAGGCGCTTGCGAAAGAGCATCAGACGATCGCAATCACCCATCTTGCGCAGATCGCTGCCTGTGGCGATGAGCATTTTCTGGCCGAGAAGTCATCGTCGAAAGGTTCCACATCTTCACGCTTACTGAAGCTTTCCGAACGAGAGCATATCGAGGAGGTCGCGCGGCTGATTTCAGGGGATGCGCTGAATCAAAGTGCAATCGCGAATGCAAAGGAACTCATCGACGAAGCCAAATCCGAATCGGCCAAGCAAGGCGCGAAAGAAAGGAAGGTTCCAATCGTGGCATGAGCGGTTATCA
>DASYAJ010000052.1:0-4118 GCA_036501405.1 Kapaibacterium sp. (SeqCode) | reverse complement strand
CATTCTGTTCTTTCCTTCCATTGAATTGTAATTGATGCACATACCTACGTAAATTCTGGAAAGAACTATCCCGAAGTTCCCTAACAAGAGGGTTAATCTTTACTCAGGCGAATGGAAAGGAATGGGGGAACGATAAAAAGGAAGGACGCGAAAGAAGCGATGGAACTTAAAAAACGAGGTGGGAAGTTTAAAAAAGGAAGATTCCATTTTTAAATGCCCAAAAAGCAGCGCGCTACTGCGAGCTGCTTTTTCATGGCATGAAAACGGCGGATTATCTCCAGTGCCCTTCCTGGAATTCCCAGTGGTCCTTCTTATGGACGTATTTCGGTCCAACCCAGCGTGCATGGGCATGCGGCGCATCGGCCCATACGCCGGGAGTCCAGACGTAGGTATTCGTCGGTGCGTCCCACCGATGATACCCGCCCTGCCATACCATTCCGGCATGCGGCATTGTAATGCGAACTTCATGCTTAGGGTGTGGCGGCCGGACATGAATTTCCACCGCTTGTGAAAATGCCGGTATTGCAAGGGCCAGCATTCCAGAGATTGCTACGAGTTTGAAAAGTTTATGCATACTTCAAGAAATTAATGATGTTGAAAGAAAATGTCGGTTTCTCAGCAATGGACTCTCAGCAATGCTCATGCCGATAGAAAGCTCAGCCGTGGGCTTTTGAGAAAAACTTTGTTCCCCTGCTAATTAAAGTGGAGGTTTTATGGTTTATATACTTTCTATCGCGTTACCCCCCTCTGAGACCCGCTCAAAATGGGCGCGAAGATAACCACATTTAGTACTCCATGCACGACGAATTGCACGAACAGCCGAGCACTGACCAACCGAGTGACGATCAGCCGGCAAACGAATTAGATGGGAACGCCGAGGCGAATGTCCTCACCGAATCCTCCGCTCCCGAAACTGCGGATGCGGCGCATGAAAAAACCGCTCCCGCTGCTACAGCCAGCAGCTACCGCGATATCATTGCAGAGCGCCTTGCGCGCAAAAGCGGAGATCATTCAACGACAAGCCCGATGGCCTTTACGTCCGACGTTGAACGAAAGCCCACACATGCGGCAATAGCGTCAAGCTCAGCAGAGCGAACCAATCGCTCTGCACTTCCCTCCGAGATCGAAGCCAGCACGGCACAGCAGGAAATTTCTGCTTCCGATGCGGCATCGGATCGTGCGGACGCAAATACTTCCAGCCGGGATCGCGCCCGTGCGCGCCAGCAGGAACGTGCCGCTCTGCGCCGCCAAGGCGCCAGACGGGAACCGATCGAAGCAAAAACCGAAGAAGCATCGGAGTCCCTCGCGGATTCGACCGAACAGACGCCCGAGGCTAAAACCGATGTCATTGCCGAACGGATGCGCGGCACTGGCCGTCGCACCGAAGCGCGCGGCGATCGTCAGCATTCCGAACGTGCAACTGATACGCGTCCCGAACGGGAACCCCGTGCAGAACGGGAATCTCGTCCCGAACGGGAACCCCGAGCGGAACGGGAACCTCGTCCCGAACGGGAACCCCGTGCAGAACGGGAATCTCGTCCCGAACGGGAACCCGAAGAACGTCAGCGTGAGGCACGTCCGGAACGCCAACGCGGACCGCGCCCGGAACGAAATCCACAAGCCGAAACGCCGCAAAAATCAGAAATGCCCTCCGGCATCAAAGGCCTCGAGCTAAAACCAGAATTGCGCCGCGCGGAACGGCCCATTGCAGATCGGCCCATTGCGGCGCGCTCGAACACCGAACGCCCGCAAAAAACACTGCGCACGGAACCCGCCATCAGCAGTGCTGCTACGGAAAAAACTCCGGAAGAGGCGCGCGAGCTTGGAATGAAGCTCGGAATTTCGGTTGTCATTCCGCTTTTCAACGAGCAGGATTCGCTACGGGAACTTACTGCGGCGCTTAAACAGCAGCTCATGCGGCTTGCCGGACCCAAATATGAAGTGCTTTTTGTCAATGATGGCTCTACCGACCATTCCGGGGAAATCCTGCAGGACCTTCTCGTGACAAGTTCTCATATCAGCGTGATTTCGTTCCGCCGCAATCTCGGCAAATCCGCTGCACTCGCCGCGGGATTTGCAGAAGCGCAGTATGGCATCGTCATTACCATGGATGCCGATTTGCAGGACGATCCGCGCGAGTTCGTCAATCTCATTGCAAAACTCGCCGAAGGCTACGACCTCGTAAGCGGCTGGAAAAAACAACGGCACGACCCCATCAGCAAGACGGGACCCAGCAAGTTTTTCAATCGCGTCACCAGCCTCTTTAGCGGCATTAAGCTGCACGATTTCAACTGCGGACTGAAAGCGTATCGCAAACAAGTGACCGACAACTTGCAGGTCTACGGCGAGCTGCACCGCTATCTTCCCGCGCTGGCTTACTGGCAAGGATTTCGGGTCACGGAAATTCCCGTCACGCATCATCCGCGGAAGTTCGGCAAATCCAAATTCGGATCGAGCCGCTTTTTCAAAGGGTTCCTCGATCTCTTGAGCATCGTGTTCACGAACCGCTATGGTAAGCGGCCGCTGCACCTCTTCGGAACCGTCGGCACACTGATGGCGATCGTGGGATTTATTATCGATATCTGGCTGACCATTGAATGGGCGCTGGGAATGACCTCCCTTTCGAACCGGCCGATTCTCTTACTCGGTCTGCTGCTCATTTTGGTCGGCGTGCAGCTTGTCTCGATCGGTCTGCTCGGCGAGATGATCGTCAAGTATGGCGCGGCAAGACAGTTACCATCGTATACGAAGGATAAAGGCCATGCCTCTGCCGAAGCCCGGGAACGAAGAGCGAATCGCGTGGGGGGAAGACCGTTTCGACGCCCGAACAAATAACTTGTGCTGATCCATCACGATTGCCGGCATTTCCGAGGTGACATCCCTTGCGTTCCGAACAAACGCGAAGGGGTGCATTGCGATGGCTGCCCGCATTACGATCCCATTACGGAGAACGTCCTCATCGTTAAGCTGGGCGCGGCTGGGGATGTGCTCCGAACCACACCGATTCTCACGCCGCTCAAAGAAGAACATCCCAACGCGCGAATTTGGTGGCTGACCTATTCGCCAGAATTAGTTCCTAAGTCGAAGGTCGATCGCATTCTGAAATGGACTTCCGAGAATATCGAAATTCTACGCGCACTGAAATTTGCGCGTATCCTCAATCTCGATAAGGACCACTACGCCTGCGCGCTCGCTTCCTCGCTCGATGCAAAAAAGAAGGACGGCTTCCTGCTCGGAAAATTCGGCGAAGCCGAACCCGCAAATAAACGAGCGGAAGAAAAATTCCTGACCGGAATTTTCGACGATGTCAGCCTCCAAAACCATAAAGATTATCCGACGGAACTCTTCGAAGTGTGCGGCTACGAATTTAAGGGCGAGTCCTACATGCTCGATATTCCACAGCCGGAAGCGTTCCCGTCGCTCGATGCGTCGCGTCCACTCATTGGGCTGAATACTGGCGCCGGAGCCAGGTGGACTTCTCGCTTGTGGCCCATCGAAGATTGGGTCGAGCTTGCAAACAAACTTCACGCATCGGGAAAAAATATTGTGCTCTTAGGCGGTCCTGATGAAGACGCCCGCAACCGCGAAATCCATCGCCGCACCGAAGGCCGAGCGCAGTACATCGGATTTTTTCAGCTTACACAATTCATCGCGCTCATGCAGCATTGTGAACTGATCGTCACCGGCGTGACCATGGGAATGCACATCGCGATCGCGCTGAAAAAGAAACTGGTGCTGATGAATAATATTTTCAATCCGTACGAGTTTGGGAATCTCTATGGACTCGGCGAGATCGTCCAGCCCGATGCGCAGTGCAAATGCTTTTTCCGCGGAACCTGTATCAATCCCGAATATTTCTGTCTCGATCGCCTGAGCGTCGAGAAGATGTTTGACGCCATCGAGCGCGTATGGAATACTCCGAATGGGAACCACACGCAAGCACCGCTGGTGATGCCGGGAATGATTACGGTGTGAATTTATTCTCGGAGATTTGCCTTGTGCCGAATCAGGTTCCCAGGCTTTTCGTATGTCTCTTTATGCTTTTTGAGGAGCTTATCGAGCGTCTTCATCGTCGCGTCGATCGCTTTATGCGCTTCATCCGAGGATTCCTTGACGGT
>DASYAJ010000051.1:0-4267 GCA_036501405.1 Kapaibacterium sp. (SeqCode) | reverse complement strand
CTGCTGGCAATGACAAGCGAGGGAACGGAAATTTTGGGAAGGGCTTCGGTCGCATCGCGTCGGTTTGCCATTGCCATGAGAGCGGAGGCATTGGCGCCAGGCGTGGCTTCGAAGATCCAGTTCTTGATTTGCTCGGCGGTTTTCGGATTCGTTTCTTCGGTCACGAAATTCGGATAGTTCCTTTTCATCACAGCTTTGGCTCCCGTTTTCAGCACTTCTTCGGAAAAAACGGCACGATCAATTCGTTCTTTTTCTGAATCGGCTTCAGCCCGTGTATTCGAAAGCACGAGCGCATGAACCAGGTCGGGATTCATTCGGTAAAATTCGAACGCGGCATATCCACCCATGCTGAGGCCGCCCAGAATGACTTGCTTGCGCGTGTGCTGTTCGATGACACCCCGCAGTTCCAACGCGAAGGAAGAAAAATTCCATTGCACGCGTGGCGTGGAACGACCAAAGCCGGGTAGGTCAATAAGAAGAATCGCGGTATCGCTGCGGAGCGCAAGGAATTCGTTCGCCACTGGTTCCCACATCGCGCTGGAAAAAGGGAATGCATGGAGGAGCACAAGGACATGCTTCGTCGCTTGCGGTGCAGGCAAGAACCGGGAATGAATCGTAACGATCGGCGCGGGAAAATTCGCAAACGACGGGCCGTTCATGCCACGCATCAGCTCGAAAACTGCGTATTGACGATGGTCAGCTCATTGGGATAGGGAATCGTTCCTAACGGAGTGGAAAGTGTTGGCTTCGCCTTCAGTTGCACATGTGAGGCGCCACCATTGCCTGACAATGCCGTTGCAACTTGAACGACCTGCGCATACCCCTGATTTCCAAAAAATTGTTTGAGGTCCACCGATGCAGAAAGTGGGATAATGGTCGTTGTTCCTCCGACGGGAACGCCAATTGGCGCACCGATATTGCCCGAAATCGTCGATTGATTGTTCAAATAAAGCGTCCAGGGGAAGCTGCTCACCTTGATCTGATTTACGATCGTAGATGCAGTGGAGGCATTGGGATTTTTTGCTGCAACATCGACGGTGAAGGTCAGCGGGAAATGGCCGGAGCCAAAGGCTGAGGCAAGGCTCACGCCGTCCATGATGCTGAAATCAGAAATGCTGTGCTTGTTCGTAATGTCAATGCCGCAAAGGCGCACGCCTTCGACGCCATTGATCTTGAATTGAATTCGCGCGATATTAGTGAGCGCACCGAGTGTCGCGCAGGAATTGAGTGTCGAAGAAAGCACGCCCGCGCCAAGCAACAGCGCGATGACAAGACCCGCAAGCGCGGAACGATGGAAATGTTTGATCATAGAAATGAATAGATTCCGCTGGGAATCGATAAGTATTAGCTCGACATCGACCGTAAAAACTCCTTATTGTTCTTCGTGCCGCGCAAACGGTCGAGCATGAATTCCATGGCATCGACGGGCTGCATGTCGGCCAGGAGCTTACGCAAAATCCATGCGCGGTTGAGATCCTCGGCGCTCAGCAGGAGTTCCTCATGACGGGTTCCAGAAGCATTCACGTTGATAGCCGGAAAAATTCTACGGTCCGAAAGCTTTCTATCCAACTGAACTTCCATGTTTCCCGTGCCTTTGAATTCTTCGAAAATCACTTCATCCATACGGGAACCGGTTTCGACGAGTGCCGTCGCTATGATCGTCAGCGATCCCCCTTCTTCGATATTGCGTGCCGCGCCGAAGAACCGCTTCGGCCGGTGGAGTGCAAGCGCATCGACGCCGCCAGATAAAATTTTACCGGAGTGAGGAATGACAGTATTATGCGCGCGCGCCAATCGCGTAATCGAATCGAGCAGAATAATCACATCCAGCTTCGATTCGGTTAGGCGCTTCGCCTTTTCAATCGCCATTTCGGCGACCTGCACGTGGCGTTCCGCCGGTTCGTCGAACGTGGAAGCTACGACTTCCGCTTTGACGGATCGTTCCATATCGGTCACTTCTTCCGGTCGCTCGTCGATGAGCAGTACGATGAGCTTCGATTCCGGATGGTTCCGTGCAATGGAATTCGCAATTTTTTGAAGGATTACCGTTTTTCCAGACTTTGGTGGCGAAACGATCAGGCCGCGCTGCCCGAATCCAATCGGGCAAACAACGTCCATGATGCGCATGGAGTATTCGCCGGGGGACGTTTCGAGATGGAGGTGACGGTTCGGATAGAGCGGCGTGAGATTATCGAAAAGCGCGCGGTCGCGAGCCAGCTCGACGGGGATATAATTCAGGCGATCGATTCTCGAAAGAGCAAAAAAGCGTTCCCCCGGTTTTGGTGGCCGGACACTTCCTTCAATCGTATCGCCAGTCCGCAGATTGTATTTTTTTACCTGAGAAGGCGAGACGTAAACATCATCCGGCGACGATAAATAATTGTAATCGGGCGAGCGGAGGAATCCGTAGCCTTCATTGAGTAATTCGAGCGTCCCGGTGGTTGGAGCGGCCGGTTCCTCTTCGGGCGGGGCGGCTTGCACGGGCACTGCTGCCTTTCCGTTCGAGGATGGTGCCGCTGGTGGCGATGGCTTCTTTGTCGTATTCGCGGACGCATCGGCTTCAAGAATACGGAAAATGAGGTCCTGCTTCCGCATATCGGCATAGCCTTCAATGCTGAGACCTTTTGCAAGATCGTTTAATTCCACGATCTTTTTTGTTTTTAATTCCGCTGCACTTAGTAATGCCATGACAATAGGAAATTAATGCGAATAACGTGATGCCGGCAAACCCGGAGGATCCGCATACATACTTCTTTGAGCGATTCAAAGAAGGCAAAAAAATTGGAAAATGGGATATTCGAGCCGGCGCTGGTGGAGCGCCGAAAATCAAAATATCGACGAATAGAAAATTTTAGACGATTGAGCGGTACATCAGGCCAAATAAATCGTTCCGATCTCTGTGGATTCGATGGAAATTACTTGAGGATGCTCACAGTGGATGGCTGCGGCACATCCTTGGGGACCGGAGGCATTAGGCCTGTTCGAGGAATCGATAAATCGCTGAAGCGACAAATCGCTCCCTATTGGGGTGTACTCAGAAAAAACGTCCATGTTTCATGGCTTTTTCCTGCGCTCAAACTAAAAACCAAGAATCCCCAAAGAAAGTTCTGCCAGAAATTCCCCAACAACATAATGCGAACCAGCAAGTAAAATGATAGAATTTTCCGGACTATGCAGAGCCAGCTCGAATCCTTTTAGGATAGATCCGCCATCCACAGCGGAAATGCCCATTTCTTGCGCTCTTGCTGTCAATTCTGAACTCGGCAGGGAGCGAGCGGTTCCTGCGGCAACGGCTATCGTTATCGATGCAAAAGAGGCAATGTGCCGTAAAACAGTATCGACTTCCTTATCGCGCATAATACCGAAAATGACCACCGGTTTCACGTTGATCTCTTCTTGAAAAAAATCCCGCACGGCCATGAGCGCCTCCGGATTGTGGCCAACGTCCAAAAAAAGCCGGATACCTTGTTCTTTCAAAGCGGGGTGCTGAATCTCCTCCAGCCGCCCGCGCAAGCCCGTGAGAAGGGAAGCCTCGGCAATACCTTGCTCGATCGTCGATTCTGAAAATTGGTAGGGAAGTGCAGCCAGGGTTGTCTGTACTGTCAGGACATTTTGCCATTGATGCGCACCCGGAAATGGGATGGTTCCGTAAGGTCTCGGAAGGTTTGCTATTTCTGGAACGAAAAAAAGCGGGCCCTTTGCTTTTGCTGCGCATTCCGTAAAAATCGGTTTCAGTTCCTGATGGCAAGAAACAATGGAGGGAACTCCTTGCTTGAATATTCCCGCCTTCTCTCTGGCAATAGCTTCGAGCGTCGGCCCAAGCTGGGCATGATGGTCATGCCCGATGGAAGTCACGACTGTTGCAAGCGGAGCTTCAAGCACATTGGTTGCGTCCAGCCGCCCGCCAAGTCCAGTTTCAATGATCGCAATGTCGACGCGATGACGGGCGAAATGATCGAAGGCCAACGCCGTTGTTACTTCGAAAAAAGTCGACTTGAGTTCCTCGACCATCGGCCAAACTCGTTCGAGAAATTCCACCACTTCTGCTTCGGAAATCATCGTTCCATCGATCCGAATCCGTTCCCCAAACGCTACAAGGTGCGGAGAAGTGTAAAGCCCCGTCTTCCTGCCAGACTTTTGATGCACCGCCGCGAGCATTGCCGCAACGCTGCCTTTTCCATTCGTTCCGGCGATATGGATCGACTTGAATTTCCGCTCAGGACGACCAAGAAATTCGAGCAGCGCCCGCGTATTCTCCAGTCCGAGC
>DASYAJ010000050.1:0-2725 GCA_036501405.1 Kapaibacterium sp. (SeqCode) | reverse complement strand
AGCGGCTTCGATTTTCCGTAACCGATCGCCTTCAGACGCGTCGCCGCGACATTCCGGCTGATTAAATAATTCCGTACGGCATCGGCGCGATCTTCCGAAAGCTTTTGGTTCGCGGCGTTCGAACCGACATCGTCCGTGTGACCGCCCACCTCGAGCATGATGTTCGTGGACTTTTGAAGGAATCCCGCCACGCGTTCGAGTTCCAGTTTACTTTCAGGCAGGAGATCGGCCTTCCCGAAATCGAAAGAGACATTCTTGAACTCCATCCTCGCGCCGAGCGTGATTGGCTCTAACGCAAGATCGAGCTGCGTTCGATCGAACGGTTCATTTGCGGGGACAGTAAATCGTTCCGAGCGAGGAAGATGACCGGCAGCGATGGCCTGAATGCCAAACCGATGTCCGCGCTGCGCCGCAAGAACGTAACTTCCCGAAAGGCTATCGGAATAGACGCTGAAATCGGGTTCGTTCTCGCTGAGGTCGTCCACGAAAATTTCGGCTTCGAGCGGCTTGTGCGTGGTGGCATCGGTAACCATTCCCTGAAGTTCCACAACGGCCTTTGGCGCAATCGCCGAATCCGTGGATCGAAGGTTCACTTGATAGAGTCGCGATTTCCCATCGCGATTGCTGAGAAAATAGGCTGTCTTCCCATCAGGCCCGATCGAAAAACCGTAGTCGTCGAATGTGGAATTAAAAGGAGGCCCGAGCGGAACGGGATCGGTCCAGTGCTGGCCATCGAACTGAGTGCGGTAGATGTCCTGCCTGCCCGAAGTTCCCTGCGCGCAGGTGGGGCAGGGCCGGTTCGATGTAAAATAAAGTGTCACGCCATCGGCGGCCAGAAACGGATAGGTCTCGTCGTAGTCGGAATTGACTTTTCCGTTCATATACTTCACCGTGTCCCAGGAACCATCTTTGCCAATCCCTACAATCCAGAGGTCCTCGCCTCCTTCGCCTGCAAAGCCGTACTGCCCTTTTTTGCCGAAGTCCTCGCTGATAACGGCAGCTTTGCCATCGGGCGAAATTGTCGATTCGCATCGAATCATCTCGGAAAAAAAATCGGCAGCCATCTGCGTTTTAAGATGCTCGACGAGATGCTCGCGAAAATGGAGGTCCCAGGCATCGGGCGCGCGAAGTTTCAAGTCCGAATCGGGAAGCATTTCCCGATAGACCAAATTCCAAATAGAATCGTGGAAATGGATCATCGAAAACTGCTTACTCGTATAAATATTATTGAGCAGCCCCGTGACCGGCTTAGGTTGGAAAACTTTTCCAGAATCGAGCCGCGCGCGCCAGAGCACGGCGCCCCCGCCAGAGACGTAATACAGTTCCTTGCCGTCCGGCGCGACGGTCGGGTTCAATTGACCGGCAGAATTATTGATTGGCGGCCCAAGATTGATCGGCCGCGACCAGCCGCTATCGGTCAGCACCCGTTTCCAGAGATCGCTGTCCCATTTCCAATTCGGATTGGGATCGGGAACGCGCCACGCATCTTTCGAAGAACGTCGGGAACCGAAATACATCGTGCGGCCATCGAGCGTGAAGCAGGGGCGGTCGTCGGCAGAGTCCTGATCGGGCAATTGCGCCGGAATGGCAAGGAGCGCGCCTTTATTCGGCACGACCGGGCTCGTTTGCGACCGAGCGACAATGCCCAGCAGCGTCAGGCAGGTGAAGAAAAAAACGATAAAAAAGGTGTTTTTCAAACAATACAGAGGATTTCGATAAGGCATTCCTCGCGGAACGCTCTTAAACCAATTATTTTTGTGTGAGTTCAATCGCTTATACTTTGTTCTTGCAAATATGAAACAGGCTGTTTTATTATTTTTTCTCCTCGTGGCCGGTGTTTGCCAGGCGCAGTCGCTCGATCTGCTGACGAATTTGCATCCGCGGCCGAAGGTCTCCTATTTTTCGACAGATACATTAGGGTTCAGGCTCAGTTCGTATACGGAAATCATCACCGAGAACCAACCCAGCGCTGCATCGTTGCGTGCGATTCGCTATCTTCAATCGCAGCTTCGCCGATTGACTGGCGATACCTTGATTGTGCTACCGCTAATCAGCTACGATTTTCAGGGAAATGCGATATTTATTGGAGAAAAAAATTGGCCCGCTATTCAGGAAAGTTCGAATGATGAGCACTGGGATACCAGTACCCATCCCGAAGGATACATCCTCGATATGGGCCAAACTGAAGTGTTGATTGCCGGAGACGACTCGACCGGAACGTTTAATGGAATCTCTACTTTCGTTCAACTTCTGGAACCTTTTAAGGACTCTATTCCCCCTTTGCATATCCACGATTGGCCCGATTACCCGATTCGTTGGGTTTTTTCCACGCACAATCTTATTTCCAGTTCCCAAATTTCGGCGCTTGAAGCGATCGAGGACACCATGGCCGCGCACAAGCTAAACGGCCTTCAGCAAAACGATTTTAAGAATAATATCTATTCCGTATTCGAGAATTCTTACCCGCCCTATTTCTACAATGTCGATTCCTTACAGGCCTATTCACAGAAATCGAATGTGGAACTGATTCCCGGCATGTTCCCCATTGGATGGTCGGAGGGTATTCTTTTTCACGATCCCGATCTTGCGGAAGGGTTTCCAACTACATCATCCTACGTTATTCAAAACGATAGCGGCACAGTGCTCACGGACCCGCACATAGTGCTGCCAAACGGGAACTTCGAAAGCGTTTCGAATGGCGTCTTCACCGGATGGAGCTTTTACG
>DASYAJ010000049.1:0-2482 GCA_036501405.1 Kapaibacterium sp. (SeqCode) | reverse complement strand
TCTTCCTTGTTCGAGCCAATGACGATGATCGAAGGCCGGAGCGCAACGCCATAGTCTTTCTCGAGTCCGCTCAATCGCCAGCCGAGGTTTCGCAGGCTATCGAGTCCGACGGTCGGCGGAGGGTCGCTCGCAAAATCGTTCATCGCCGGTTCGAAATTTTTTCGAATAAAATTCTGCAAGGACTTGCTGGCAATCACCTCATTGGCAAGGCGAATGCTGCTTGAATCGGCAAGGTCCAGATCGAAAGCGAGCGTCGGCTTTCCGGTGCGCACCGAAGTGAGCACGGCATCGTCCCACATCATCTGGAACGGAAAATCGTAGTGGACCTGGGGCGTCGTGCTCGATTGAAGGCCGGTCTTCATCTGAACCTGCGCGAAGGCGGGCAGACTCAAGAGAAGCAGCGCGAAGGCGGCCATGCTCATGAGAAGCAGCGCGAGAAAGGAATAGCGAGAAATTTTTGGCATTTCGATGAAGCAAGAACACATGAATGGCGCTGCGGTTTCCCCAACGTAGCACAAGCGCCGTTTGCGCTTTTACTTTTAACTGCGCTCACACAGCGACCTGCGAGTAATGAATAAAAAATGCGATCGTGCGAATACTCTCTTTCTTCTGCTGAACAACGTGTTCATCGTTTATTTCGGCCAGCACGAATTCCTGCGGCTGGGTGAAAGACTCGCAAGAATATGATTTCCCATCATTGCAGAATCAACTTTTTCGACACCACGGAATTCGATGTGATGACGGTCGCAAGGTAGAGACCGGCGGGAACTTTCGGAAGATCGAGCGTGCAGTCTGGCAAATTGGAAACGAAAACGTCCGCTACTTCGCGGCCGAGAAGATTCCTGACAAGAATGCGCGATATATTTTCCTTCCCGCTCCGAACGGTAATCATTCCGTGCGTTGGATTTGGCGAAAGCGAAACTTCGACGCTGGGCTGCGTTGGATCGCTCACGGAGTTTTTAACGGCCACGAATTGCGAAAGCGGCCGCTGCCAGACTCCGTCCGCATCCGTTGCCACAATCAGTGTCAAGCCGGCAATGGCGAGCGTATTGATTTTCATCGTGGGCAATGCGGTATTCGCTGTTTGCCAGTCCGCGCCATTATCCCCGCTGAAATAGACGCCGTTCGCTTGGGTCGCCGCATAAAGATTCACCCCTTCGGTTGCCACGGACGTGACGCTCAGACCGGTCATGCCATTATTAATCGGAGTCCAGCTCGTCCCGTTATTCGTCGAGAGATACACGCCGTCATTCGTTCCAGCAAAAATTTGTGTCGACGTCGCGGTGAGTGTGAGAACATTTGTAGGCAACCCAGTGGAGACATTTGCCCAGGTGGTTCCATCATCGTGTGTAAGGTAGACGCCGTTGTCGATAGCGAACACATTTGGTTCAATGCCTGCGATACCTGTAACAGTCCCCGTGGGATCGGGTGCAACGGGCTGGGTCCAGTGCGCGCCCTTGTCGGAGGACTTCCAAAACGCTCCATCGGTTCCTACGTAAAGATTCCCTTGAATCGCTGCCACAGAGGAAATTTCCGAGATTCCGGAATTTGGGGTGATCGTGTTCCAGTTCGAACTGGCGGACGAATAGACAGCCCCATCGACCGTTCCGATAAAAATATCGGTTCCGTTTGTTGCTATCGCCGCAACGAGAGGACTCGTCAAATTACGATTGACGGGGATCCAACTGCCGGAGCCACCCACGAAGACCCCGGAGTGGGTTCCGGCGATGATCGTGCTCCCGCCATCGGCGATGCAAAAACAGGTGACCGGTGTAGTGGAAGGTCCGCTCATGGTCACCCATTGAGCCGTGCCGCTCGAAACGATACTTAGCAAAAAGACGAGAATAGATGTGAGGACGGGTGAGGCGATGTTTCATGGTGACGATCCCAAATTTAATGATGGAATTTATTGCAAGGAAGAAGTGAACGAAAACCACAATGGGTAGGATTCCCGCTTAACTATGCCGAGCGCAACGCATTCACGATATTCAGCCGCGAAGCGCGGAAGCTCGGAAGGAACCCGCCGATAAAGCCCATCACGGTCGCGAAGATCAGCGTGGAAAGGACGATTCCGCCCGTCATCGTAAAGCCGAAGGCAATTTCCGAGAAGGAACTGAAATCGGTTGTTGATATGGTGAGAAACGAAAGCATCGTCGCGCAGACGAGTCCTACGCCCGCGCCGAGCAATGCAATGAGCAACGATTCGATAAGGAATGCGCCAAGCACACTGCTGCGCTGAAATCCGAGCGCGCGCAATGTCCCGATTTCCACGGTCCGGTTTGCCACGGCAGCATACATCGTAATCATCGCTCCGATCATCGCGCCAAAGCTGAAAATCACGGTGATGACAATACCGAGAATTTTAATAAAGTTACCAAGCGTTTCGGATTGCTCCGCGTAAAATTCTTTTTCGGGCATGATTTTCAGATCGTTGAAGCGCGGATCGCTATCGAACTTTGCTTTGAGCGAAGCGAAATCCTTC
>DASYAJ010000048.1:0-7127 GCA_036501405.1 Kapaibacterium sp. (SeqCode) | reverse complement strand
GCTACGTAGCTTTCTTCTCATCGAAGGCCCGCACAAAGCGAAGATCGTCGTAGGAATAATCCGCGCCCAATGCTTCACGCACCTGCAACAGCGAGGCATAGCCGTATTTTTGAAAAGCCGCGCGGATTGGCGCACACTTTTGATCTGCCACTAATCGTTCGAGCGAAGAAATCTCACCCGTTTGGAGCAGGGAAGCAATGTGTCCCGCGATGGTGCTGAGTGAAAAAGCTCGCAGCTCGGCAATTGTTTGGAGCGAATGTCCTTTCTTAAAGAGCGCGAGCGATTCGTAGGCGCTGTCGCCACCTTTCGGTTCCCTGGCTGCATGGGAGACCGTACTTAGCTTATAAAGTTCCGGGTGCGCTTTTCGAAAATTTCGCGTCACAGCGAGAAATTGCATTCCATATTGCTTCGCTTTCGTTTCTCCGACGCCGGAGATCGCAAGGAACTCTTGTCCATCGGTGGGAACCCGCGCGGCGATTTCCTTCAGCGTGTAATCGTTGAAGATAATATAGGGCGGAATATTCTGCTGCTCGGCCATTGTGCGGCGGAGCACGCGGAGTTCCTCGAAAAGTTTGCGGTTCGCTTCCGGCAAATCGACCGCTTCGCGTGCTTCGCGCTCTGCCTCATCGGCTTTTGGCCGCGTAAGCTGCACGGTTCGCTCGTTGCGTAATACTTCCCACGCTTTTTTTGTCAGCTTGAGGACACTGAAATGGTCGTGGTCCTGCACAATCAGTCCCTGTCTTCGGAACTCATTTGCAAAATGCTTCCATTCGGTTTTCTTATATTCGCTCCCAATCCCGTAGGTCGAAAGCTCATGATGCCGAAAGTCCTGTATTTTTTGTCCGCGCGCGCCTTTCAAGACATCGACGACATGCGTCAGCCCAAAGTTTTCCTTCACGCGCACGACGCACGAAAGAAACATCTGCGCCTCGCGGGTTCCATCGAACGTTTCCGCCGTTTGGTTCGTGAGGCAATTATCGCAAGTGCCGCAGTTCTCGACCGGATAGGTTTCGCCAAAATAGGCGAGCAAGGTCTTTCGGCGGCAGATAGTTAGTTCCGCCAAATCGACCATCTTATCGAGTTCCTGAATCGAGCGCACTCGTTCTTCCGGTGGCTTTTCATCGAAGAACTTCAGGTATTTCATTCGATCGCCCAGCGCATAGAAGAGGATGCAATCGCTTGGCAATCCATCGCGCCCGGCGCGCCCCGTCTCCTGATAATAGCTGGGAATGTTTTTCGGAATATCGTAGTGAATCACATAGCGGACGTTCGGCTTATCGATCCCCATTCCGAAGGCAATCGTCGCGCAGATAATATCGACCTTGTCTCGATCGAATTTCTCCTGCGTTTTTGCGCGCACATTTTTTTCGAGACCCGCATGATAGGGAAGCGCGTTGTGTCCCTCGGCCTGGAGCGCAAGCGCGATTCGTTCCGTCGAATCGCGGCTGAGCGAATAAATAATTCCCGATTCGTGCTTTCGTTTTTCGAGATAGCCGACAAGCTGCCCCATCGCTGCGCGCTTTGGCCAGACTTGATACAGCAAATTCTTCCGATCGAAGCTTGCGCGAAAAATTTGGGTATCGCGCAGATGAAGTTGGGAAAGAATATCATCGACAACGCGTTCGGTGGCCGTCGCGGTAACGGCCATGATCGGTGCATCCGGGAAGCTGCGGCGCAGCACATGCAGATTCCGGTAATCGGCCCGGAAATCGTGCCCCCACTCCGAAATGCAATGCGCTTCATCGACCACACAAAGCGAAACGGTAAGCGATTGTAAAAAATCGAGAAATCCTGGCGAGGGGAACCGTTCCGGCGCGATATAGAGTAATTTATATTCGCCATTTTTCAGACCGCGTACGCGCTCGCTCATTTCGCGGCCATCGAGCGAGCTATTGAGAAAGGTGGCGGGAATGCCGGCGGCATTCAGCCCATCGACCTGGTCCTTCATCAGCGCGATCAGCGGGCTGATAACGATCGTCAGCCCCGGCAAGAGCACCGCCGGAAGTTGAAAGCAGAGCGATTTTCCCGCGCCCGTCGGCATCAGCGCGAAGACGTCCCGTCCGGTCATCGCCGCTTCGACGATCTCTCGTTGCAACGGACGAAATGCATCGAATCCGAAATATTTTTTAAGTGCGTCGAGCAAGATAGTATTTATTTTATCATGTCATCCTGAGCGGAGTTTTTCTCGACGTAAGAAGAGAAAAACGGAGGCGAAGGATCTCATGTGGTTCACCGCACTGGTGAACTTCCGAAGATCCTTCGATTCCTCAGAACTACGCTCCGCTTTGTTCTGCTCCGCTCAGGATAACATCTTCGCATTAACTCTTATTTATTCCTTTTTGTTGGTGCCCATCATTATCGCTACTAATATACGAAATTATCCTCCTCTGGTATGAAGATTTACGTTGAACCAATTTCTCTTGAATCGGTTTCAGATAGCGATGCCAGTAAAGCAAGCACCCCGGCCCAAAGAAACAGCGCTCAAAGCAATCAAGCACCTGAAGGATACCGCTTCGTATGAGGACATGATGTACGAACTGTATGTCCTTCAGAAGATCCAGCGCGGTCGCGAAGCTGCACGTCGTGGGAAGGTTGTTAGCCATGAATCTGCTCAAGAACACCTCGGGAAGTGGCTCAAGTAACCTGGTCGTTCCCGCCTTAGAAGATGTAACCGAGATCGGTTTATTTTTTGAGCGCGATTCTCCGCAATTTGCGGAGATGATCGTTCGTAGTCTTTATTATAGTATCGATCGTCTCAGAAAGTTCCACGCTCCGGCGGAATAGTTCCAGAGTTAAACGATCCATCGACGCGTGAAGTGATCGTGGAAGGACATCGCGTAGTCTATGAGTTGATTGGCGACTCCATAACTGTTCTTGCCGTTCTCAGCGGGAGACAAGACATTCTGAAAAAGCTGGGTAAGTAAGTTGATTAACTCTTGCTCTTCGCTCGGTGTTGTCAGGGTATGATCTCGCTCCTCAAAGGAATTTTGCGCGAAAAAACTCCGCTCACACTCACCATCGAAGCCGGCGGCGTCGGCTATGACGTGCTTGTGACGCAGCAGGCGCTCGAACAAAGTTCCAGTGTCGGCGAACAGTGCGAAATCTGGACGCGCCTTATCGTCCGCGAGGATTCGATGACGCTCTATGGTTTCGCAACGCCCGCCGAACGCGCGCTCTTCGATCAGCTTGTGGCTGTCAGCGGAATCGGTCCCAAAAGCGCGATTGCCATTCTATCGGGCATCGGGGAAGCGCAGTTGCGTGAAGCGATTCGCGCAAGCGATATCAACCGGCTCATCGGCATTCCCGGTATTGGCCGGAAGACCGCCGAGCGCCTCATCGTAGAACTCCGCGATAAGCTCCTGAAGGAGGAACTTTATACTGCCCCCACCGATGGCGGCGGCAAAGTCCGTAACGATGCGCTGCAAGCACTCCTTGCGCTTGGCTACCAACGCGCCGCGGCGGAAAAGGCGATTCGGGATGTGGTGCGGGACACACCGGAAGCGGGAACTTCTGTGGGAAAGCTGATTAAAGCAGCGTTGAAAGAGGCTACGAAATAATGACGCATCTGGTGAAGGCCTCTCAGAACTGCGAGAACATTTCGGTCCAGGATATCGAATCTATGTCGCGATTCGGGGCGCGCACGCTCTTGTGTTGTTAGGCAGCGATAAAACGAATCAGGAAAGAACTATTTCTCTTGCAAAATCCTTAGGGAAAGAATGGAAAAGCAGAATGTCATGACCCCTCGGACATTGGACGACTTCCTCCAAGATCGACTCCAAAATCCGCAATTTGCCGCCGAATACCTGAACACCTTTTTGGAAGATGGAACTCCCGAAGAGATCGCCACTGCCATGACCGATATTCTTTCCGCTCGCACTCATTCCAACTTTAAAAGTTCGTTCGAACCCGTTGTGAAGCAAATTCAGGAATTTATGCAGTCCACCGGTTTGCGATGGTCGGCGCAGCCAATGAGCTGAACCTGGATTACGCAGTGATGCGGATTTTCAGTATTAACACCAATTGGTAGTTTACTCAATCCATTTCATCATGCGACCAATTATTTTCCATTGACCATCTGCTTTTGAAAGCGTGATGTCCCATCCACGTTCATTCATTGCACTTCTAACAAGGGCTGTTTGATTTTTTTGTGAAAATCGAATAGAAGAAATTACAGGCTCAAACATCACTCCGCATCCGCCCTCATGACATGATAACGCTGTAAATTTGCTAACTTCTTCTCTCTCCTTATTTTGCCATCCAAGTAGGTATCGTTCTATCGCATCGACATACTTTTTGTTGTATACCAATGTTTTCGACCCAAGGAACTTCTCCGGAAACATGTTCTGGAGAGAATCCTCTGGTCGCTGTGAAGTGTCAAAATAAATTTTGACGATTGGATTAATGAGGATATACGGAGCGAAAGACTTATGATTTTCTGTTAAATTTATCGATAAAAATTCAACAATTTCCTCGCCTTCTTTTTGTAATACGGTTGCCGGTTCTTTTCTTTGAACTTCAGAAATGCGAAACCAAGATTCAAAAAAAACTCGAACAAGAGAATCAGAATGAAGTTTCATTCCATCTCGCAATGCATCGAATGGGTTTTGCTGCGCCATCGAACAGGTGGGCATGGCGGCAATAATAAGAAAAGCGAAGACAATTCTTTTCACGATTCATCCCATGATCGGCAGCATCTCCGCCTTCTCCGGTTCCCCACATAGTGTATAAATCGCATCCGCGACGCGCTGCATGAGCCATTGGGGTGTGCTCGTCGCGCCGGTAACAGCCACATTCACCGCGCCATCGAACCATGCTAAATCCAGTTCCCGCTCGTCTTCGATGAAATGCGTCCGCGCGTTTGCATCGAGCGAAATATGGTAGAGCACTTTGCCATTGGAACTGTTCCTGCCGGCAACGAAGATCATCACGTCCTGCGAGCGCGCAAGCTCAACCAGCTTTGCTTCACGTCCGGAGACCTGACCGCAGATGGTGTCCTTCGCTTGAAATTCGACGGCCGTTTCTTCCATCGTATCGACGACGAGATCGGCAATGCGCTCTTTGAGTTTATCCCGGATTTCGCGGAAAGTAGGGCGATCCATTGTTGTTTGCGAAAAAAGAACGGTGGGACGATCGAATTTGATTTGTTCCAGCGATTCCGCAACGGATTTCACCACGATCGCTTCATCGTTCACGACACCGCGAAGCCCGATGACTTCCGCATGGTCTTTTTTCCCGAAGATAACAATCTGGTAACCCTTTTCGTAAAATTTATAAATTCGCTCCTGCACTTTTGCCACAACGGGACACGTCGCATCGACGGTTTCGAGTCCAAGTTCCCGAATTTTTGTGTACGTCGATGGCGGTTCGCCGTGCGCACGAATAAGAATTTTTGCAGGTTCTGCCGCATAGTGATTGTCCTTCGCGATCCGCTCGAAATCAGCATGCGTGATCGCCTGCATTCCCTCCTGACGCAAGCGCGAGACTTCCTCCGGATTATGAATAATATCGCCGAGCGAATAGAGCCGGCGGTCGGTGGTGCGGCCATCGAGTTCGGCCTCGGCCATATTGACCGCGCGAACGACGCCCCAGCAAAATCCCGAATTTTTATCGACCGTGACGAGCATTAAATTTTTATGGGTTCCAGTGAATCGATAAATTCATCCTTGTTGATAAATTTATTGATTTCCATTGCGATGAGTTCCGTTCTGCGAAGGTCCACACGAATTCGCCTTAAAAAATCGATAAGCATTTCGCGGGCCGTATTTTCTTTCACTCCAAATCCTTTACATAAACCGTGGAAGGTATCGAGAAGTGCGTTGTCTTTTTCGGGCGCTCTGCGATCGAGCAAGGAAAGGGAGACAATCGAATGAGCAAATTTATTGCGAAGGTTTCCCAGGAAACCCAATGCATTCAGAATCTTATCGTTGCAAAGATTGCTTAGCCGAAGAAGATTGATCAGTTGCGAATATTCGGCACGTTCTAACCGCGTTCGAGCATCATCATAATTGAAAAAAGCGTTCAGAATGTCAACACACTTTTGTTCGATAAAAAGATGTCCTACGACGACAAGCGCTACGTCGTCAGTCAATTTCGAAAGACTATCAAGCTCTTGCATCACGGCATCCTCAAAGTCTTGAATAGTGCCGATACGTTCGAACTTTCGTTTCGACCGATCTAATAAAGCTTGTGGCATCAAACCGGAGCAAATTGCCAGGTATTCTTATTGGGGAAACCCGGATAAATGACAAAATTTTGATTCTCTCGTTTCGAATGCACCGTTACCGGGTAGGCTTGATTCAAGACATCCGTAATGAATTCTCGAATTGTCTCCGTTCCGATCGAAAAAGGGTCGCCACCGCGCATGATGAATTGCAGAACATCGATATCGTCCACTTCAAAATTGAAACGAGGAAGTTTCAGTTGCCGAACGGGAAGAGCAGATTTTGCTATTTCGGCCTCGGAAAAGGTGCGATTCGAACGGAACAAGGATACGACTGTGCCGTTTCCCGCGAGCAATTCAGCAATAGGCTCCATTCCTTGTCCATGAGCCCACTCTGAAAAAGCCAAGGCATCGCTTTGAGGGCTACGAAAGGCTTGTAACATAATTTTCTAAACAGCAGCACGGAATGAATGTTCCATCGAATGGACGGCGAACGATGTCCCAGCAAAATCCCGAATTTTTTTGTGATCCCGGGCGGGCTCGAACCGACGACCCTCTGATTAAAAGTCAGATGCTCTACCACTGAGCTACGGGATCCCGGTCCTGCCAGAAGAATCCAGCAGGACGAGGCCCCCAAACGGAAATCCACGCCGCTCCGTTTCACAAAGCGTGAGATTTATGCCCTACAATTAAGGTATCTTTAGTCCCACAACATTGGAAGGCGTGCGGTTATAGCTCGTGAGAACGCGTTTATTCGTTACAGGATCGACATAATCACCAACGCCACCGCCGGTCATTGCTTCCTCAGGCGTTCCGTAGGTGGCAACATAAATGCTATCGCCCGAGTGGAAATTCATAAATGAAAGTGCAACTGTGGGATAGATCCATTGAAACGAATGATTCGTTGTGTCCATACCAGTGTTGAACTCCGCAGTCGCGTTATCGGCGGGACCCCAATAAAAATCAT
>DASYAJ010000047.1:0-1504 GCA_036501405.1 Kapaibacterium sp. (SeqCode) | reverse complement strand
GCGAAAAAAGCCCGCAATCAAGCGGGCTTTTATTATTGCCTAAATTTCGTGGAGGATTCTTTGGTGGAGCTAGTCGGGATCGAACCGACGACCTCGCCATTGCGAACGGCGCGCTCTCCCAAACTGAGCTATAGCCCCACGTAGCCTATCGTTCGTAGTGTATCAGCGACACGCAAAATTCGGAAAGCAGCACCGGGTTTTACTTCTATGTTCTTTGCAGGACGACGGTGGTTGTGGTACCTTAAATCTCCCCGAACCTTATCTCCCCCTGGAGATAGAACATGCGGAAATTCATACTTCGCACCTTGGGGCTGCTCTTCTGTTTTTTCGTGCTGATGCTAGCGATCGCATCATTCCTTCCTGAGCAATCGCACCAGGCTCAAGCTTCGATGCCACAGCCCATGACGAAGCTCGATCCCCACGAAGACGCCATGAAGACGACGACAATTGCGAAATATCACGGCCACAAAGACGATTCGGGCATGATCCTATATGAGACATTCACCATCAGAAATAATGGCGATGCTGCAGTAAAGGACCTTACGATCAAATGCGACAATGGCGCGCCCAGCGGAACCGTGATCGACTCGAACACGCGAACGATCTATCAGATTGTTCCAGCGCATAAGAGTCGTACATTTTCCAATTTCAATATGGGCTTCATTCACCCACAAGCTACGAGCAGTGGTTGCGAAATTGAGGATTTAGCCCTTGTCCAATAGGTCAGCCACAAAATCTTAAGATGCGTACTGGTCTTAGCGATGACACTCGTCTGAATCCTCGTAGTTGCGTTCGCGAGCCATTCAGCCTCAAAAGACTATATATCCTACTGAAGTGCTGCACATCTGTTCATGCATCACGCTGATCCATATTCGTCCTCGAATGTATTTGCTATCGAAAAAATCCATGGATATTTAAACAACCGCCCATCACCCACGTTTTTCCGCGCAGCCAAGTTGAATTCTCTACTTGCTTTCCTTGCTGAAATAGTTGTCGATGAGATAGTCGCGCAGTTGCGTATCAAAGTCGAGAGTATTTTGTGCGGCATCCTGCGCATCCGTGTTGTAGACCACGATGTAGGCTTTCCGCGAAGTTGGGTCGAGATAGAAATTGCTCAGGAAACCGTTCTGCGATCCGGACTTCCCAATCAGACGCACCTTGCCGTCGGTATGAACGAAAAAACTTCCCGCAACAAAGTCATGGGCGCCGGCGCGTGATGGAAAATCGGCATCGGGAACCACCGGCAAGATGGGCTTCCACATTTCTTCCAACGAGGAACGTTTCAGGATGGCGTCGTATTCGGCCTGACGAGCAGGATCGCCGAGCAGAAACTTCAGATACTTCACCATATCCGGCAGCGGGGCGTTCAGTCCGCCATTCGAGCGCGTAATCCCGCTATCGAAGTTGAAGGGATCTTCCGTCACCTTGCCATTTTTCAGGTCATAGCTGTGCGATCGATAGGGCAACAACGTATACGGGCTGCGATCGAAATAGGAGCGATACA
>DASYAJ010000046.1:0-1544 GCA_036501405.1 Kapaibacterium sp. (SeqCode) | reverse complement strand
GCCTACGAAGTTTCAGGAACAAAATTGAACACCGCTTCCTCGACCGGCAGCTTGGCGAACAGTTTCTACGTCATGCGCTCTATGGTGGCTATCAGCCGTATCCCGAAGACCGCGTTCGAGCTTCGACGGAAATTCTCTATCACGACTTGACCCGGCAATTTCCGAATTTCGTTGTCAAGATGAATGTGAGGCGGATGGTTGGGTCGAAAAACGTCATGATCCCAATTATCATGACAAGCCGAGAAGGCAATCGAGAAACGATGATCGCTTTAAATTCTCCGATTGCCCCTAATGTCCCGACAGATACCGATTTGCGTACCCTTTCGGTGGCTAATGCCATTAGCGTAATTTGTGTCGACGACCAGCTTGTGCGGCGTAATCTTCCTGCAGCCATAAAAAACATTCGAGATTCGTTGCGGTAGAACGGCGGGCGGCGGGACGTTCGCAATCTTCAACTATAACTCTCGGGGAGATCACATTATATGGCTGGAACGACATTTCAGACAAATCCAATTGACCTGAACAAGCTCTTAGAAGATTGCGAAGCCGGGATAATTCAGCTGCCCGATTTTCAACGCAGCTGGGTGTGGGACGAAGATCGTATCAAGAGTCTAATCGCCTCCATTTCTCGGGCTTTTCCAGTCGGCGCACTAATGTCGCTCGACACCGGGGGGCCGGTAAATTTCAAGCCAAGACCCGTCGAAGGTGCGCCGCCCGGAGCGAAAGAGATTGCTCCGCAGTCGCTATTGCTAGATGGCCAACAGCGAATGACTTCGCTCTATCAAGTTACGATACGCGAAAAAGTCGTCGAGACGGAAACGCCGAAGAAGAAGAAGGTGAAGCGCTGGTTTTATATCGACATTCGAAAGGCGCTTGATCCATCCGTGGATCGTGAGGAGGCCATAGTCGGCGTGCCCGAAGATCGGATCGTACGAAGCGAGTTTGGGCGCAAAGTCGAAATGGACCTTTCTACTCCCGAGCTGGAATATGCTGCGCTCATGTACCCCGTCTCTAAAGTGTTCGATTGGGACAAATGGCAAGACGGCTTCGACAGGCACTGGCGTGGCGACCAGCACGAAAGCGTTCGTGACGAATTTCGCGCATTTAAACGTCAAGTTCTCGAAAACTTCAAATATTATCGCGTCCCGGTCATCACTCTCGACCGTTCGACTTCCAAGGAAGCCGTATGTGTCGTATTTGAAAAGGTAAATACCGGGGGCAAGGTACTGGATGCGTTTGAGCTTGTTACAGCCATGTATGCCGCCTCAGGCCACGAATTGCGGAAAGACTGGTACGGCGATGATCAGACGCCGGGGCGCCACCGGCGCTTTATCGACACGCTGAGGCCGGCTGACTCTACGAAAGGCATAATTGCCGAAGTAGGCAATACTGATTTTTTGCAGGCGATTTCGTTATTTTATACGCGCGACCTACGTCGCGTTGCTGAGGCCGCCGGCAAGCAAGGTAAGGAATTGCCCGCAGTTTCGGGCAATCGGCAGGCGCTTCTGAACTTGCCGCTGGGAGAATACAAGAAATACGAAATG
>DASYAJ010000045.1:0-3188 GCA_036501405.1 Kapaibacterium sp. (SeqCode) | reverse complement strand
GCATTTTACGGCGGAGGACATTGGCAAACTGCTCGGCATTCTTGCCTTTGCATTTTCCTTCCTCGCAATCTGGCTTTACCTGCGATGGCGAGCACGAAATAATCACGTTGTGTTGGATAATACGAAGATCATCCTTGCATCGCTTCTCTACACGTTCGCGCCCTATCGCATTTTCAATTATGCGACACGCGGCGCATTGCCGGAGCATCTTGCCTTTGCATTCGTGCCGTTCGCATTTTGGGGGATCGATCTTCTTTTGCATAAAAAGTGGCGAGCTGGGTTCCCGCTTCTCACGCTGGCATTATCCCTGCTCATTCTCACGAATCTGCCTGCTACAGCGGTTGCCGGGATTGGGATTTTTTTGTACGTCCTTTTTCAAGAACGGAAAAAAAGAAGCGATGGATGGAAGGGAATTCTGTGCGGGGGAGTAGCGGCTCTGCTTTTAACGGCATTTTATCTCCTTCCGGTCGAACAAATGTTCGGACTTGTCCAAATGGAACGATTGTGGCGCGCCGTCCCGCTTGTGCAGAGCACGCCGTTCCTCGCGATCTTCACCGGCGAGGCGCTGACGATTAATAGTTACACCTTTATCATGCTAATAGGAGCGTGTGCGCTCTGGATCGTCTGGTTTCGTTCTGGGAACTTTGCACGGCCATTCTCCTGGATCGTTGCCTTTATTATTGCCGCGCAGCTTCCCATCGTGACGCAATATCTGTATCGTTTCGTTCCGCCTTTTACAATCGTGCAACTGGCATCGCGCTTTTCGATCCTTTTGATCCTCATTGCCGCGCTGGCCTGGCAGGACGAAGGGAACAGAGCGTCGAAGCAGTTCCCAATCGTCTCCTGGGTCGTGGTGTTTTGGTCTGTCTGCACGATCGGCCTTGTATCGCTGCAGCTTGCCGACATTCATATTCATAAGCATGGACCGCTCGCCATTGGCGAAGCGCCCGAATATGCAACGAAATGGGCGAAGCCTTATTATATCTGGGGCAATTCCCTTGCCGCGCCATTCGAGAACGATTCCCAAACTGTCGTATGTCACAACGCAAAAACGATTTCGGCGCATCGTACCGCTTATACCGACTCGATTACCGTTGAAGCCGATCCCAATGCCACCGCCCTTCTTCGCCGCGCTTACTGGCCGGAGTGGAAAGCAGAAATCGACGGGACCGATGCGAATCTTTTAGCAGATTCACTGGGAAGGATTACAGTAATTCTTCCACAAGGCAAGCATACATTGATACTCCGACTTCAAGAAGCGTCATCGGTTAAACTGGGAGTGTGGATTAGTTTCGCCGCCTTCATCATACTCATGGGATCAGTTTTAATTCCAAATCATAAAAAGACATCCTCCTAATTCGCATCATCCGCGTAACCCAGGTTCTTTTAATAATTCCCTTGCAATCACGATCTTCTGAATATGTTCCGTTCCCTCGTAGATTTGGAGTCCTTTGATGTCGCGATAATATCGTTCTACCGGATATTCGTTTGAATAGCCCCTCGCGCCATGCAGCAGCACCGCATCCGAAGCTGCTTTGCAGGCAGCATTCGTTGCAAAATATTTGGCAATACTGGTAGAAAGTTTGATCTCCCCCGCCGTTGCAACGCGTGCATTAATCTCCTCCGCCTTTTCAAGGCGTGCATTAATTTCCCCGGCCTTTTCAAGGCGTGAATTGATCTCCCCCGCCTTTTCAAGGCGGGGGTTGGGGGGTGGTTCTAATGCTTCCTTCGCCCACGCGGCGCGATAAACAAGCAGGCGCGATGCATCGAGCGAAGCCTTCATTTCCGCGAGCGTCGATTGAATCATTTCGAAATCCCCGATCGGCTTGCCGAACTGTTTTCGTTCCTTCGCAAATTGAACGCACGCATCCAAACACGCCTGATGCACACCGAGCGCGCCGGCAGCAACGCCCAGACGACCATGATCGAGCGCCGACATCGCCACTTTAAATCCCATCCCTTCACCGCCCAGTACCATTTCACTGCTGATGTAGCAATCGTTAAACACAATGTGCGCATGATCGCTCGCACGATGACCGAGCGATTCGCCCGGCATGTGCGTCCGTTTAATTCCCGGACTTTCGCCGGCATTTAGAGGAACGAAGAATGCGGTGATTTGCTCGTGCGGCTTTTTTTCCTTAAGCGTATCGAGCTTTGCGAATACAATTGCAAGACGAGCGATATTCCCATTCGTGATCCAAATTTTTTCGCCGTTGAGTGTATACCCATCCTCGCTTTTTGTCGCCGTTGTTTGAATGCTCGCGGCATCCGATCCGGCTTCAGGTTCTGTGAGTGCGTAGCAGCCGATGAGTTCCCCACGCGCCATCGCCGGAAGCAGACGCGATTTCTGGTCCGGAGTTCCCCATTGATGAATGCACTGCATGACAAGCGACGTATGCACCGTCATAAACCCGCGCACGCTCGAACAGGCGCGGCCCAGTTCTTCATAAACGAGTGCCAGCGAAAGCGCGTCCATGCCGCTGCCACCATAGGGTTTAGGAATCATTCCACCAAGGAAACCTCGTTCCGCCATTGCTTCGATAAGCGCGTGCGGCATGAAGCAGCTTTCGTCCATTTCGCGCGCAAGCGGCGTGACAACGTCGTGCGCGAATTCCCGCGCGCGCGATTGCCAGTGGAGTTCGTCAGGAGTAAAGGTAAAATCCATAGTTGAAACTTATAGGCTCAATCTAATTAATAGTTGAATTCTCATACCGATGTCGTAAATGTAATCGATAGAATATTCATTCCTTCCAAGATTTTGATCGAAATAACGCCCATGGGCAAGCCAATTCCTAAGCCGCACTGCATCCTTGTATTGTGAAAATAATTGTTTTTCTACTGGGCGTGATAATATCCATGCGCTAAGAATTTCTTCTAACGGGACACGATCTCCACGGCTACTATACAAAGTTCGGAACGGGCCTTTCTTACGCCTCTTTTCTAAGAAATCCACCTTGATTAAGGCTTCTATCGTTGTAAGGAGAACTAACACAGTATGATATCCAATTTCTTCTCGATATTCTCTAAATTTCGAATAAACTTCATTTGCCAGCAACCCTATTAATTCGGGATGAGGCGATGTCGTGCCGGAATTCAATCGTGCCAACGTTTCTATCTCTAATAATTCCAGCGCATACAATTGAACTCGACTGATTTCTCGAATTTTTTCAAGAGGTATAATATTAGAT
>DASYAJ010000044.1:0-5602 GCA_036501405.1 Kapaibacterium sp. (SeqCode) | reverse complement strand
AATAAGTTCAAAGCTGGACTTATTGCTGAAGTCGATAAATTGCAGCTCGAAGCCGATCTCGCCGCAGCCCGCACCGATCTCTTCGATAAAGAGCGGGTTGTGGCGTCCGCGCAACGCGATCTGGAAATCGCGCTTGCGCTGCCGTTTTCCGATTCCGTAGTGGCCAAACTCGATACGCTCGCCGAAGTGAACGTCACGATCGACCGTAATGCGGCCATTGCATCGGCGCTGGCGCACCGCGAGGACGTACTGGCCGCAACGCAATCCATCGTGTATCGCGAGCACGATCTTGCCCGCACAGGCGATCAGCGAACGGTTTCGGCATCGCTCGCGGGAACTTTTGGAACGTCTGGCGAAGGCCAGTTCGTGCAGCTGGGACTCGATCCGTATGTCTATTTGAATCGCGGAGTTTCGCTGACGGTAACCATTCCCATCTTCGACTGGGGCGCACATGCTCTCAAAATGGACGCGGCCCAAAGCTCCATCGACCTCAGTGAGACCGAACTCGATCTCAAAGAGCGGCAGGTCCGCCAGGAAGTGCTCAGCGCGATCGACCAGATCGAATCGGCAAAAGAGCAGGTCGAGGTCGCGAAGAAATCGGTCGAGGTTGCCGAAAAAGCGTATGCGCTCTCTCGCGACCGCTTCGATCTCGGTAAGATTACTTCGCAGGACTTGGCACTCGACGAGCAACGCGTGACCCGCGCCCGTGTGGCCGCGCTCACCGCTGAAGTGGCCGAACACCTCGCACTCGCCGATCTCACGCAAAAGACCCTCTTCGATTACGAAGCCGGCAAACCAGTTGTGCCGGAATGAATGAGAAGGAATGGCGGGACTCGCCCGAAACTTTTCCCCGTTTCACAGCCTGTAATATTTTGTAGAAGTCGGCACGTCTTTCATTTCGATTTCCGTTGTCGGCCCGATGCGGTCTTGTAAATTGGATCGTACCCAATTGCAAAAGTTAACACATTCGTTAACTTAAAAAGTTGGTATTCAAGCTCCCATCCTTTTAATCGTTCCATCCCACTCCGTGTTTTCTCTTCAATGTTTCAGAACAAAGCGCTGATACCGATCGCAATCGTCGTCTTTGTCGATCTGCTCGGCTTCTCGATTATCCTGCCGCTCTTGCCGTACTACGCTTCGACCTTCCATGCATCCGACGCAATGATCGGCTTGCTGGTCGCGAGCTATTCGATCTGCCAGTTTATCGCCGCTCCAATTCTCGGCGGCATGAGCGACCGTTTTGGAAGGCGACCGCTGCTCATCTATTCGCAGTTCGGCTCGATGATGGGATTTATTTTGCTGGGGCTTGCACAATCGCTCCCGATTCTTTTTCTTTCCCGCATCATCGATGGCATCAGCGGCGGGAACCTTACCATTGCGCAAGCCTACATCGCCGACGTGACGGAACCGAAGGACCGCGCCGGAGCGCTCGCGATTATCGGCATCGGATTCGGACTTGGGTTCCTGATGGGACCGCCCATCGGCGGGGTCCTTGCGCAGCACTTCGGTTTTTCCGCTCCAGCCTATGCAGCCGCATTTTTTGCGCTCTGCAGCACGTCGCTGACGACCTTTTATTTGAAGGAACATCACCACGTCCGCGATGAGAATGCGAAGACCGGCCTTCGGTCCTATCTGCGTGTCTTCGAATATCTGCGCGATGAAACGATGCGAACGCTACTACTCACATTCCTTTTTTTCGCGCTGCCATTCGCGCTCTATGTTTCGATGTTTTCGCTCTTTGCAAAAGAGGAACTAAATTTCACGGCGCAGCAGGTGGGATTTTTTCTTGGGTTCATCGGCTTGCTCGGCGTAATTTGGCAAGGCGTGATCATCCGTCCGCTTGTGCGCAAGATTGGGGAAGTAAAGTGCTTGCGAATCGGACTCATCTCGATGGTCCTCGGCCTTCTTGGACTCGCCTTCGCCAGAACGATTCCCGGGCTCGTCGTGATCGCTGTTTTCTTTTCGTTTGGAACCGGCATTACACGCCCCTCGCTATCGAGCCTGATTACGCAGGTCGCTCCGACGAAGCGTAAGGGCGGAGCGCTCGGCGTATCCGCTTCGCTCGAAAGCTTTTCGCGTTCGATCGCACCGATTCTCGGCGGCTGGCTCATCGGCGCGCTGCATCCAAACTGGATCGGCTATGCCGGCGGCGCCATGGCGACGGTCGCCGTCGTGCTGGCCTTTGGGGTGAAGCGAGAGAGCCAAGAAGTCGCTTCTTAAAAAGCCTATGAAAAGTAGAAAAATTTATTTATATCCCACCTCTGCCACCGCAAACGCTGCAATACCCTCCTCGCGGCCAATGAAGCCGAGCTTCTCATTCGTCGTCGCTTTAATCGAGACACGTTTTATCGGAAGGTGCAAGGCTTCGGCGATTCGTTCCCGCATCGCGTCGATGTGCGGACGAAGGCGCGGGGCTTCAAGCGCAATCGTCGAATCGATATTCACGATCTCTGCGCCTTCGTTCCGAATAAGTGTGTGAACGTGCTTCAATAACTCAATCGAATCGGCGCCTTTCCATTCGGAACTCGTATCGGGGAAATGCAAACCGATGTCGCCAAGCGAGAGGGAACCTAAAAGCGCGTCCATGATTGCATGGAGCAGGACATCGCCATCGGAATGCGCAACGGTTCCCAGTTTCGATTCGAGCATCACTCCGCCCAGGACGAGCGATTCGCCCTCTTGAAGCTTATGAACGTCGTAACCAAAGCCGGTCAATGAACCAAGATTTACAGGATGGAAAGGATTTTCAGGATAGGAGATAAACCTTGTCATCCTCAGCGAAGTTCTTTTCGACGAAGGAGAAAAGAACGGAGTCGAAGGATCTCCGGTACTACAGCTTATAATTAAACTGCATGAGATCTTTCGACTCCGAAAAATTCCGCTTTGCTCCGTTTTCTCCGCTCAGGCTGACAGGATAAGAATCAAGCCGCCTCTGCCATCGCTTCCGTTTCGACGCCCAATTCCTTCGCAGCGTAATCCATCAGGTCACGCATGGTGGTGGGATCGAAGGGGGAACGAAGTCCGGCGCGCTTGAAAATTTCGAGAATGCCGACCTGTCCGCCGAGTACGCAAAGCTTGATATAGGTATCGAGCGCTTTGTCGTGGTCCTGCTGGTCCATCATACCGAGCTGCATCGCGGCGGTCTGCGCAATGGCATAGTCGATATAATAGAAGGGCGTTTCGAAGATATGTCCCTGTGCATACCAGCGTGCGTACTTGTATTCTTCGATGCCAGAGAAATCTAGGTCTGGTATATATTTATCCCAGATTGCATTCCACGCAGAATCGCGGTGCTCTGGCGTGGCGTCGGGATGCTCATAAACGCGGTGCTGGAATTCATCGACCACGCAAATATAGCACATCAGCATGACGACATCGTAGATATGATGCCGGCTGAACTTCTGCACTTGATCGGGATTGAAAAACCAATCGAGATGCGGAAGGCTGAGAAATTCCATTCCCATGGAATGAATTTCAGCTCCATCGCTCGTCGGCCACTGGAGATCGATCGCATCGATCTTCTGGCTTTCCCACGCCTGAAACGCGTGGCCCATTTCATGGACAAGCGTTCCCACGTCGCCTTCGTCGCCGGTGGAATTACAGAAAATGCGTACGCGTCCTTCGTCGGGCATCGAGGTGCAAAAAGCTCCCGCTTGTTTGCCTTTGCGATTTTCGAGATCGATCAGCCCTTCGTTGCGCATCCGAGTAAAATGCTCTCCGAGTCTCGGCGAAATTTCATCGAAAAGCTGCTGGGCATTATCGAGCTGCTTTTCGATTGGTGCAATGCCGGTTGGCAGCGTGAATTCCGGGTGGTAACTTTGGTCCCATGGTTTCAGCGTCGGGGTTCCAAGCACTTCGGCTTGTTCCGCGAAAAGCTTTTTGAGCAGGGGAGTCGCATATTCGCGGACGGCATTGCGGAACGCCTCGACTTCCTTCGACCCATAATCGGTGCGGCGCATTCCGAGGTATCCGAGCGGAATAAAATTCTCGTGGCCGACATTTCTTCCCATTTCGGTGCGGACCCGCACCATGTTATCGAAAATTCCCGCAAGCGCATCGTGATGGTCGAGGAACCATTTGCGGTAATTCATCCAGGCTTCTTTGCGAATGGCCGGGTCGGAATCGCTCTGCAATCCGCGCGCTTTGGCGAGCGTGACGGTTTCCCCGTTCACCTCTACTTCACCCTGGCTGACAATCCTGCGGTATTGATCGCCAAGATCGGAATCTTTCACACGAAGCTTAGAATTAACCGGCGCCTGCGGCTGAACACTGGTGTTCAGCGCCTGAAGCAGATAAGGGCCATATTTCTTGCCAATAGCTTCTTTGTGCTTGCTCTTCAAAAAAGCATCGAGCAGAACCGCGTTGCCTTTTTCGAATTCTGGCGTGACTTCCTCGCGAATGTATTTATCGGCTTCGGTCCGCTCGGCGTTTGCCATGTCCTGCGCATGGGCGTAATGAATGCGGCTTACTTCACCCGAATAATAAGCGCCTAAGCCGTTCCAATCGGCATAGAGCGAAAGCCATTCGTTCGGGGTCTCGGAGCGTTCCGCAGCATCGATGCGAGAGAGGAACTTCGAAAATTCTTCGGCGACAAACTCGCGTGTGAGTTTCGATGGGCGGTTCGGATAGTACTTATAATGCATAAATTTCTGGAGGTATGACAATTGGTTCATAACGGTGAAATGCCATAAAAAGTTGAGATTCGGCGCAACAATCGTCCGTGTTCGCTCGTTATCATGCCTTCGAATAATGTTCTTTTGCGCCAATTCTGCGCGCGGAAGGGGTCGGTTACTCTCATTTCTTGAATGCGCTCACTTTTATTCTCCATTTTCCTTCTTAGCATCTCGACCCTTGCCCTCGCGCAAGGGCCCGGTATGCCACCAGAGCAAAAGTACGTCGTTCTGGGCATCACGCTCACTGGAAATCGCACGGGCGATGCGCAGACGGTCATCAGCCAGAGCGGGATTTACAAGGGTGAAAACATTACGCTCCCGAGCGACGCGATTCGCAACGGGATTCTGCAACTCTGGAACATGGGAATTTTTTCGAACGTCTCTATTACGATCGACAAAGAAGTTCCCCAACCCGATAGTTCTATCGGGCTGTTTCTCACTGTCCATGTCGATGAACTTTCGCATATCGCCAAGGATACGATCATCGGAAACAAAGAGGTCAAGACCGAAGATATTTCGAAAGCGATGTCTTTCCGTGAAGGAGACTTCGTCCGGCCATGGGAACTCGAAGCCGGAAAATCCAGAGTCAAAGCGTTATATGAAAAAGAAGGGTATCATTTTGCGACCGTAACGATCCAGCAAGAACCCGCCTCGGAACCGGGCAAAGTGAATCTGACCGTTTTCATCGATGAGGGAAAAGAGATGGTCGTCCGCCATATCGATTTCGAAGGCAACGATCATGTTCCATCCGGAGATCTTCGAGGCGCCATGGACGATACGAAAGAAAAGAAATGGTGGAACATCTTTTCCAGCGGCGATTTCAATGAATTGAAATACGAAGACGATAAAAAGAAGGTCGTCGATTATTATCATTCGAAAGGCTATCGCGATGCGGCCATCCTGAACGATTCCGTCTGGACG
Organism: Kapaibacterium sp. (SeqCode); assembly: GCA_036501405.1. Classification (GTDB taxonomy): domain Bacteria; phylum Bacteroidota; class Ignavibacteria; order Palsa-1295; family Palsa-1295; genus PALSA-1295. The sequence continues at coordinate 8 of DASYAJ010000044.1, read as the reverse complement.
ACCGGCGA
>DASYAJ010000043.1:0-1859 GCA_036501405.1 Kapaibacterium sp. (SeqCode) | reverse complement strand
TTTTTTTTGATTCGGAGTTAATTCGGAGTTTAGGTGGTAACATTTCCCATATTTGCCTTTCTGCGATGGCTGCTTATCCTCCTTACCGGGCATGGCTACGACCGCTCGGCATGGATGAACAATTTGCACCACAAGCTTTCGTATCGGCTGCATCGCGCGCTTCCGAAGTTCGGCATTGTCGGGATCCAAAAAGTCCCCGCTCCTGGAATGCCGGGAAAATTTCTTTTCGTGCGAGCCGAAGATGGCGGCGTGGCGCACCAGCTTCTGGTGTACCGCGAATATGAGCCCTTTGAATCGCGATTAGTGCGCGAGCACATCGAAGCGGGAATGACGGTCTACAATATTGGCGGAAATATTGGTTATTATGCGCTTCTGTGTTCGGCATGTGTGGGCGCTTTGGGAAAGGTGCTGGCCTTCGAACCGGAGCCAGGCAATTTCGAATTGCTACAGCGGAACATCGGGGAAAACGGTGTGCAAAATATCGAGCTGTTTCCGATGGCCATTGGTTCCGCATTGGGAACGGCTTCGCTTTCCATCAGCGCATCGAATTCGGGCGATCATCAGCTTCGCGATGTTCGCGGGCGTGAGGCGATTTCGGTTCCGGTCACGACGCTCGATCGATTGATCGCGGAGGGGTCGATAGAACCGAATGCAATCGTGATGGACGTGCAAGGTTCCGAGCTCGATGTCATCATGGGAGCAAAAGATTTGCTTTCGGCCAAAAGTTTGCGAATGATTTTTTTCGAATTCTGGCCGCAAGGCTTGAACGACCGGCATCCGAATGGTGCAAGAACACTGCTCGAAACGCTCGGTCGGGCAGGATTTCGGTTCCAGCTTATCGATGAAAACCGTTCAGCGTTATCCGAAATTTCGGTAGCCGAGCTTTTGGAAACAGTCCGTAATAATTCAGAGGTGAATGTATTAGCTTCGCGATAGCGGAGTATTCGTTCTTCATTTCGCGTTTGGACATTATGATTTTTCTTTGGTCACTCTTGATCGGCATTGTGCTTGGCGGCATATCCGGTCTTTTCACACCGCGGCGCGATCCGGGCACGATTGTCGTTCGCGCAATAGTCGGTCTCGTTTTTGGAATCATTGGTGCGCTTGTTTCGACGATCGTATTTCCGCATTCCGATTTTGCATTGTGGATTTCGATCGTTTGCATCGCGATCTTATTAGTCCTTTATTCACTCACGCTCGGTAAACGACCACGCAAAAAACGATGAAACGATATTTCTTCCTCATTGCAGCTTGCTTGATCGCCGCAGGATGTTCTCGGGAACTTCCCATTGGTGAGCATAACAATTTTCATTGCTATGGCATCCGTCAGGCAACATTGCATTTTGAGTATTTTGGCGAAACACGAGGCACACAGGACATTTCCTTCGACCGTTTCGGCGAGCGCGAAGCCATACATATCCATTACGATCAAATGACCGAAAAAGGATTTATTCCAACCGTAAGGTATACGGTCCGTGAAGCGGGAAGAATTACGATCGTCGATTCGGTTCGCTACGAGGAACAGCGATTGATCGATCCAAACCTCGACAGTCTCTATCGGCTTCAAACGACGGACCTTCCAACAGCGGAGGACCAGTTTCGGCACGTGTTTTCGAGGCTCGGTTATTCAACCATTGGTGACACGACGATCGTCGGCCTCCATGCCCATATTTGGCAATTCCATAAGCAGCAATCGTTTGTTTATGAAAGTGCCGGAATTCTGGTAGGAAAAATCGATAGCTATCTGGGCCACACAAACGAACTTCGGCTAGTCTCGATCGACACAGTGCATGTCGATACGACGGCTTTTCGCATTCCTCATGGTTTTCAAGTTCTCGATCTGACAAAAAATAGATGAG
>DASYAJ010000042.1:0-1756 GCA_036501405.1 Kapaibacterium sp. (SeqCode) | reverse complement strand
GACGGCAGACCTCGTCTGGCATTTCGATCACGATTCGCTCATTCAAAGCAATGCGATGGGCTACGTCGAAAGGCTCCCGAACGGCAATACCTTTATCAGTTGGGGAATTTATGCCGGTGGGACCGGCCTTATTCCGCAGGTAACGGCTACGGAAGTCGATTCCACAAAAAAAATCGTCTTCGAAATGAATATCGAAGAGCCATACGTTGTGTACCGCGCCTATAAATATCCGTTCATTGCTCCGACGGACGGTGTCGCGCCAGCCAGCGCGATTACAAACGAACTTCAATTGGGTGAACCATTCCCAAATCCATCGGCAGGAATTTCACAGGTTGCCCTTAATGCGCCACTCGGCCAACAGATCGAGCTCGATCTATTCGACGCACTTGGCCGAAACATCGAGCATTGTTTTTCGGGATATGGCGGCATTCCATCCATCGTGGATATCGGTTCCAATATCCTTCCGACTGGCACCTATGAACTGATCTTGAAAGGCACCGGAACGATCGTCAGCCGTTCATTCCATGTAATTCGCTAAGACGAATTTAGATCTTGACCAATTGCAAAATCCTCGGTGCCTGCAAAGAGCCGACGACTGCACACCCTTTTTTATCGACGGCCAGAATTGGTTCACGCAGTTCACTATAGTCGAAGCGCATGTTGCGCGGCGAACGATAACGGTTCAATTGCATTTGCGCGATACGCATCAGGAACTCGGAGCCGCCTTCGGCAAGGCGGCGAATCGATTTCGATAGCTCCGATGCCGATTCCCCATTCCATCGAGCGATGGCGCGGTAGTGTTCGAAGGATTCCCGAAGCGTTTTCTTTTTCTGTTCTTTCTTCATGATCGTAAATGGTGGATTAGCTTGTGTCCCTTCCTTAGAGCAGCAAGAGAGTAGCAAGGGTCCTTTGCTCAAAAGTAGGGCCGGTCTAATTTGTAGATTCGAGACTACTTTTCTCTGAATGGGAGTTCAGAACGTGTCTCTTACGTTATCCTCTCTTTCAAGTATTTTATTCGACTTACCCTGTGGACTTATTTCAAAAATGTTACGAATTCAACCGCGCCGATGAGGTGAAAGAGGCCGGTTATTATCCTTATTTCCGCCCGATCGAGGAGAACGAAGGCCCGGTCGTCCAGATGGAAGGCCGAAAGGTCATCATGGCCGGCTCGAATAATTATTTGGGCCTCACGGCCGATCCGCGTGTGAAGGAAGCCGCGCTCAAAGCAATCGAACGCTATGGCACCGGATGCTCCGGCTCACGCTATCTCACCGGAACCGTTCGTCTGCATGAAGAACTCGAACGTGAAATGGCCGATTTCTTTCAAAAAGAAGCCTGCCTTCTTTTTTCGACCGGCTACCAGACGGCGCAAGGAGTTATTCCGACACTCTGTCAGCGCGGAGACTATGTCATCAGCGATAAGGATAACCACGCTTGCATCGTAGCCGGGAATTTGATGTCCAAAGGTATGTACGGCGAGGTCGTCCGCTACAATCACAACGACATGGTGGATATGGAACGGCGGCTTTCCAAGCTCCCGATCGAGGCACCGAAGCTGATTATCACCGACGGCATTTTTTCGACTTCGGGCGAGATTGTCGATCTGCCAACCATGATTACGCTCGCAAAGAAATATAACGCGCGCGTCATGGTGGACGATGCCCACGCCGCCGGCGTTATCGGCGAAGGCGGACGCGGAACGGCAAGCTATTTCAATCTCATTCAAGAGACCGACATGACGATGGGAACGTTCTCG
>DASYAJ010000041.1:0-3106 GCA_036501405.1 Kapaibacterium sp. (SeqCode) | reverse complement strand
ATGCGCCGCGGGAACTGATCGAAAACGAAAAGGAACTTTTGAATAGCGCCGATCTTGTTTTCACCGGAGGCCAGAGCCTCTACGAGGCAAAACGTGATCGGCATCCAAGCGTCCATGCCTTCCCAAGTTCCATCGACTTCCATCATTTTGCCGAAGCCCGAAAGCTCGCGGCGAATGCAGAACCCGAAGACCAAGCTTCGATTGCGCATCCACGCATCGGCTATTGCGGCGTCATCGACGAGCGCATCGATTTCGACATCATCGATGGCATGGCAAAAGCGCGGCCCGATTGGCAAATCGTGATGATCGGCCCCTTTGCGAAAGTCGATCCCGAACAGCTTCCGCATCATCCGAATATCCATTATCTCGGTCAAAAAGAGTACAAGGACTTGCCGAAGTACCTGGCAGGGTGGGACGTCGCGATGATGCCGTTCGCCATCAACGACGCCACAAAATTTATCAGCCCCACAAAAACGCCCGAATACCTCGCGGCAGGAAAGCCCGTTGTTTCGACAGCGATTCGCGATGTCGTTCGGCCATATGGAGAATTAGGTTTAGTTTCGATCGCTTCGACACTCGATGAGTTCCTTCGCGCTGCCGCTTCGAATGGGATGGACGAAGGCGCGCTGCCAATCGATTGGCTCAAAAACGTCGATGCCTTTTTAGGAAAAAATTCCTGGGATCGAACCTGGAAGGAGATGGCCAAACTCATTCTGCAAAAAGGAAAGGAAAAAACATCGCACCGACTGGCAAGAGAAGCGGAAGCCGGCTTCTTTCGCGATAGGAATGCGGAAGATAATGCGGAAATCACCGACATCAGTCCAGATATGGCATGAAAACTGGACTGAGATGTCTGGAATAAATATCGAAATTTCTCCTATTTGCGTGCCCTCTATCGGATCTGGGAAGGGCAAGTTGCAGGGATGAATGGGATAGGATCTGGAAATTATTTAAGAATGAATCTGAATGATTTTTCTTCCCTCTCTTATCCCATAACATCCTTCCTTCATCTCAAACATCTCAGTCGGATTTCACATGTACGATTTTCTCATCGTCGGAGCCGGTTTTGCCGGCAGCATTCTCGCCGAGCGACTCGCGCGCGAGGAAGGCAAACGTGTCATGCTCGTCGATCGCCGGAACCATATTGGCGGCAATGCTTACGATCATTATAACGACGATGGCATTCTCGTCCACAAATATGGCCCGCATATTTTTCATACGAATTCCAAGGAGGTATTCGAATACCTCGGCCAGTTTACCGAATGGCGGCCGTACGAACATCGTGTCGAAGCGAGTGTCGATGGCCAGCTCGTTCCCATTCCGATCAATCTCGATACGATCAATAAGCTTTACGGCCTTTCGCTCGACTCCTTCGGCGTCGAAGAATTTTTTAAGAAGGTCGCCGAGCCGATCGAGCATATTAAAACGTCCGAAGATCAGGTCGTAAGCAAAGTGGGCAGGGAACTCTACGAAAAATTTTTCAAGAACTATACGAAGAAGCAATGGGGTATCGATCCCTCAGAACTCGATGCCAGCGTGGCCGCGCGCATTCCTGTTCGCACCAATCGCGATAACCGCTATTTCACCGATACCTACCAGGCGATGCCGCTAAACGGCTACACCCGCATGTTCGAGAAAATGCTCGACCATCCCAACATTCACATCATGCTGAACACCGATTACCGCGAGCTCGAAGGAGAAATCCATTACTCGCAGATGATCTATACGGGGCCGGTGGACGAATTTTTCGATTATTGCTACGGAAAACTTCCCTATCGCTCGCTCGAATTCAAGCACGAGACGCATAATGTGGGAATCTTCCAGCCGGCGCCGGTCGTAAACTATCCGAACGAGCAGCTTTATACGCGCGTCACCGAATTCAAATACCTTACCGGACAGGAACATCTGAAAACGAGCATCGTTTATGAGTACCCACAAGCGGAAGGAGATCCCTACTATCCGATTCCCAAACCGGAAAACGCCGAGACCTACGCGAAGTACAAGGAACTCGCCGATGCGATGACGAATGTCCACTTCGTCGGACGCCTGGCCACCTATAAGTACTACAATATGGACCAAGTCGCCGCGCAGGCGCTGACGATGTTCAAAAAGCTGACCGGCGAAAAAGCGGAGCACCACACCGAGCACGATAGCGTCACCGAAAAGCTTGCGCATAGTTTCGCCATCTCTCACAAAATGGGAACGAATGGACAGACGAACGGTCATGCCGTGCCGGAGAAGGCGGGGTAATGTGAAAGCATTCCCAAGTGGCGGAGCTGCGAAGTAATACGCCCCTCCCGCTTGCGGGAGGGGCCGGGGGAGGGTGTCGCGCGAAGACGATATTTGTAAAAAAAGCTCAGATTCTAGTTTCTCACACACCCTCCCCTAAACCCCTCCCGCAAGCGGGAGGGAAATAATTCAAAATTCTTTCAGAACTATGCGAACCTTAAAACGTACCTGCACCTGGGGTTCTCCTGATTTAAGCACTCGCTCAAGGAAAGAACCGAATAAAGTTCCATCTCGAAGGGGTCGGTAGGCACCTATTTCTTATGGAATTAATGCTCTGGCATACTTTCCGCATTCCGCTTAAGGATGTTCAAATCCTTTTTCTTAGCGGGATTCGAATGCTCTACGGGGTATAATCGTCACCGGCAGTGGATCGATCAGATCGAAGCGACGCAGCACGATAAGTATCTTGCAGAAGACTATGAGCGGCTGCGATATGCCGGAATTCATGCCGTGCGCGAGGGCGTCCGTTGGCCGCTCGTCGATCGTGGAAGCTCGTATGATTTCTCGCCGGTGCGGGAAGTCATCCGCCATGCTCGATCGAGCGAAGTGGATGTCATTTTCGATCTTTTTCATTATGGCTATCCGAAGGGCGTCGATCTTTTTGAGGAGCGCCTCACGGAACGATTTTCAGATTATTGTTATGCGGTCGCGCGATTCATTGCGAGCCATCACGACGGGCCTTATTATTTTACTCCGGTGAATGAACCTTCGTTCCTTGCATGGGCGGGCGGCGAAGCGGGGCTTTTCGCTCCCCACGCAACCGGACGCGGCCCGGAACTGAAATACGCGTTGGTCCGCGCCGCGATCGCCGGTGCGA
>DASYAJ010000040.1:0-9247 GCA_036501405.1 Kapaibacterium sp. (SeqCode) | reverse complement strand
ATCTGAGCCCGGTGGAGCGTTCGATGAGGTTGTTGCCAAGCAGGGTTTCGATAGCACTATCAGGTACACACCTGCCACTTGGGGTCCCAACATAGGGCAAATGTTGCAGTTGACCAATGCGCCGGATTCCATCGTGACGTTAGAATTGGTGGATCAACTTCCAGGTCATATTTACGTATATGTAAGATCCAAGGCTTCGCATGTCTTTTTCGCCATCGATACCCTCGATACAGCCCTAACAGGTGTATTCCCTCCATCGGACAGCATCCATCTTGTCGATCCCGTGGAAATCCAGCCGAGTGCTGACGTGGGTTGGTTTGGGGAAATCAGTTCGATGGGCTATGGTTTCAAAGAACCCGTTATCGCATTCGTCAGCGCCTTTGCTGTTCTGGGCGACCCGATTTACGATACGATTGGTAAGCATCGCATTGTCGTCAACGCGGGCCCAAGATCGAAAGAAGTAGGGAGTGTAGTTCTTTATTAATGCACAACTTACAGTCCCTGGTGACTCCACCTCGCCTCATACCGCATCGCCACCGCGCCGGAACCATACTCCAGCCGGCTCACGAGCCGCAAGTCGAGACGCTTCGATAGTCCGGCGAAGAGCGTCGGGCCGTGTCCCACGATTCGCGGCTGTACCACGAACTCATACTCATCGATGAGTCCCATCTCCGCGAGCGCGAGCGGGAGCGTCACGCCGCCCGTCAGCAATCCCTTGCCCGGCTGCTGCTTCAGTTCCCGAACAAAATCCCTCAAATCCCCGCGCACAAGCTCCGCGTTCCAATCGACATGCGTGAGCGTACTCGAGACCACGTACTTCTTTGCCGCATCGATCGTACGTGCGAAAGGTTCCATCCAGGGTTCCATCCACCCTCCTAAATCCCCCCGCTTGCGGGGGGACTGAGGGGGGTCAGTGGGGAGACGCCACGCGGACTCCATCATTTCATACGTCACGCGGCCAAAGAGCAGCGCATCGGCCCGCGCGAGCGTTTCCGCCGCGTGCTGGTGCAGCTCTTCATCTGCAATCCCTTCCCGATGATCGCAGCACCCGTCCAATGTCACGTTGATGGAATACCGAAGAGGTCGCATTAATTCGTCAAAAACATTCTTAAATGAAAGGTGCCTATTGTACTCTAAATTTGGAACTTATTTCCAATCCACTGCCGATTGCCACCCGCATTCGCCGATTTTTAACATTTTTTTTTGAATTTGTTGTTCATCAACGAGAATTTACTTTAACTTCGAGCACCTATCCAAAAAATCATCTTTCATCTTTCCTATTTCATCATTGCCCAAAGCATGAGCGATCATGGGTGCCCATCATAAGTCCTGCTAATATACGGCGGAAAAAACCGGATGTCAAGGATTTTCAAAAAATGTTACAAAAAAATCGCGATATTCTGCGTGCAGTTATTGCCGCGAAACTGGAATCCAGATCGGAAATAATCGCTGGCACCTTCTTCGTAACTAATCCTGTTCAAATTGGCATAAAAACCATGAAATCCTTCGCTACTTTTTCAATCGTTTCGATTGCACTTCTGTTTAATTCATGCTCGACTTCTTCGAGTCCTGGACTAATAAATCCAATCGATGGCCGGGTGCAGCTGGAGGATTCGACCGGGAATCCGATCCCGCCGCCTTATTCCGGAATCACGGTAACCATTCCCGAAACAAATACCTCGGTCACCGCCGATTCGCGTGGGTACTGGGCCATTGCAAATCCGCCCCAGTATCCTGATAATTACAATATCGTTATTTCGAAAGCCGGTTTTGGAACTCTTTCGTTCTCGGGTTATTACGACCTTTTAGATTCTACGGCATGGTTTCCACCGGGATTTGTCGTAATGACGCTTGCGCCGGAAAATATCGTTCATATCGAGCATGTTCTTTATTACGATTCCACAGCACCATGGGTCCCCGTAGAAATTTATCCCGTGATAACATCAAAATCGACGAGAGTCTTCATTTTTATTGACACGATACCAAACATTCGCTCAACGGGTATTCATCTGTCAGGACCTATTGAAATTTATGGTCACTCCGGTAATAATTGGCTTCCTAATGATGGTGCCGAGATCGGTTATTGGGGATTCCACCGCGGTCGGACTATATACATCAGCGCTTGTGCGGGCTCTTCTTCTACAGAGTTTGGAGACTCGCTCCGCTTCGTCGGCCCGATTTCGAATTCGTACCCGGTTGTGGTTCAGTGAGGTACACCGTATGAACGCCGAATACACTTACGATCACGACGTAGACATCCTCACCATCCGCTTGCAGGAGGGTACATTCGAGGACGGCGCCGAAATAGCGCCGGGGCTTGTCGCCGCGTATGATAGCGACGGGAACCTTCTGGAACTCGAACTCCGCAATATCCGCCGCATCTCCAACGCCGATTTCGATTCCCGGCAACTGAAACGCGCAGCATAAAAGGCGCAAATGGGAATCATTCCGGGACGAACGGAATGGAATGTGCCGCGCACGCATAGCTCCGGTAGTAAGTGGCCGGCCTTATAAGCCGAAGAGCGGGGGGCAAGCCCACCTGCGAGTATTGAATCCTTACGCCAAAATGTTGTTGTTTTGAATTATGAAGCACTCCTCTAAAATAGTGGATTACCTAAAATCACACTCATTAATGCTTGCGGTTGTATTATTTATTGCATCGTGTGTAGTTGTACCTTACCGAGTAAAATGGACTCATAACAAATCAGCGGGCGATCTGGCGGCAGGCTACTACTCGCTCTATAGCGAACCCACTGGAGGTCAAGTCATGTGGAGAATTCGGAATGAGTTACCAAATGAATTCGTAGAGAGATTCATTCCTGCGCCGCCCAATAGAAAGAGCGAACTCGCAACTAATGATCTCACTTATTTTAAGGAGCGGATTAGAGAAGAACGGATACGAAGTGAGCATGTTTCATCAAGGCCGCCTGCCCCGCAGATGCGGCTCCGTGGACGTATGCCACTGACACCGACAAAACCGAATCCAATATCGCAAGTCAGCGATGCCGATTTCGATAAATATCTTGCCCCAAAATTCGGCGGACCCGATCCTGATATAATGGCCTATTTAAACGCATCGGATTCAGAAAGGAGAATAGGGCGTGCTGAATTGGATAGCATTGAGAGAGTACCCGTAATAAAGGATTCCATCGCACTTGCGTCCATTGTTGATTCAATCTTTCACGAAGATTCAATAAAGTATGAGCAAAACGTTAGAGGAAATGAATCAGAAATCGCAGGAAGGGAAATGGCGAGCACCCTTAACGCATCGGTCAGCATAGATTTTGGGCGAATGATTCCCCAAGTCGCGCTTACAGCATTCCTTTGCGTCCTTGCGCTTCTCAAAACAAAAAAGACGGTAAAGTTAGATTCAGAGCATTGATTGCGTCTTCGCTGTCGGTCTTAATTTTCTCTACCACTGCGGATCGCTTGAATATCCTACCGGAACGAGATTATCTGCTCTCTCGCTGTGGCGCTTTCCAGGATTTCCTTCAGCTTCTAAGGCGTATTCAAAACCGTTCTTTCCTTTTACGACATATACGGTATTGTAATCCTTGTGGTCGCGGCGTGGATTCCGTGAATATACTCGATCTCCGTCTTTGAATTCTGTCATATTATGATTCTTTCTTAAATAATCTCCAAAACCTTCCCAATGGCTGGGAGCTTTTCGCGTCCGCGCTCTAATTCGCGTTCGATGGCTTCGAGCGTGGGAACGGTCGCGCGGAGAATTTTAGTATGACATATCACAAGTTAAGCTTTCGCTTTACCTCGTCCCATGGAATTGTGGGCTCGTTGCCTTCGGCGGCTTTTGCATCGGCAAAGTCCTGCAAGTCTTCAATATCGCCAATCATTTCCTGAACTGACTGTTTCGTGCGTTTCATGTATATCGCCCCTCCGGGGCTAAAAATTTTAATGGAATCCGCAACCCAGGGTTCCGCTCCCTTCGTTCGCTTCACCCTGGGCTACAAATATTTCGCTCCTGTGGAGCTTTGGGGATTGCGTTCCCCACCTTCATCCGTCATCCTTCATCCTTACTCATGAGCACCCGCTCGTCGTGCCGCAATCGTCGCAGACGGTGCAGGCGCCGTTGCGCTTGACGCGCATGGAGCCGCAGGCGGAGCATTGCTCGCCGGTGTAGCCTTTGCTGCGGGCTTCGCTGCGGAGGGAACTCATTGCGGCGCCCTTCGGAGCGGTCGCGAGGGGCGAGCTGCTTATGGACATCTCCGGTTCCTCAATGCGGTCGTTGCGGAGCTTTTCTAAATTATCGTCCTCACTGATCTGCTGTGTTGCAATGGCATCGGCAGGAACCGTTCCATCAGGTGGCGCGCCGGCTATGTGCTCGCTCGGATGTTTTTCATCGATCGCTTTGACATGCACGAAATCCTGGCGGTTGAGATAATCGTAGCCGAGTGCGCGGAAGACGTAATCGAGAATGCTCGTCGCGTTTTTGATCGCTTCGTGCCCCTGCACGGCGCCCGCCGGTTCGAAACGAGTGAAGGTGAACGTATCGACAAGTTCCTCCAGGGGAACTCCGTATTGCAGCGCCTTCGAGGTAAGTACGGCGAAGCAGTTCATCAGTCCTTTGAAACTTGCACCCTCTTTATACATGTCGATAAAGATTTCGCCTAAGGTTCCATCCTCGTATTCGCCGGTGCGGAGATAAACTTTGTGTCCGCCAACAACGGCCTCGCGCAGCCAGCCGTTGCGCTTCGTGGGAAGTTTATGTCGGCGGAGTTCCGGCGGCATCGAAACGGCCTGCGCTTCGACGAGCATGTGCAGCTTCGCCGCGTCGATCGTCTCCTTTGCAGGATCGTCAATGTCGTTGAAGAGCACGTCTTCGGCAAGATCGGTGTCCTCGTTCGACGCATTCAGCGGCTGCGAAAGCTTGGAACCATCGCGGTAAAGCGCGTTTGCTTTCAAACACAGTTTCCACGAATCGAAGTACGCTTTCGAGACGTCCGCGACCGAAGCTTCGTTCGGCATGTTGATCGTCTTCGAAATCGCTCCCGAAATGAAGGGCTGCGCGGCGGCCATCATGCGGATGTGCGCTTCGTAAGGAATGTAGCGGGTTCCATAGCGTCCGCATTTGTTTGCGCAATCGAAAATTTGGAGATGCTCGTCTTTCAGTTCCGGCGCGCCTTCGAGCGTCATCGTGCCGCAGACGTAATCGTTCGCGGTCTGCAACTCTTCTCGCCTGAATCCAAGCGAGAGCAGCATATTGAAATTCGGATCGACTAATTGCGAAGGCGCAAATCCAAGCTTCACGCAAAAATCTTCGCCGAGTGTCCACTTGTTGAACGCGAACTTGAGATCGAACACATTATCGCAAAGCTTCTCGACTTCGTCGATCTTCTCATCGGTAAATCCTTTCGCTTTGAGCGATGCGCGGTTGATAGCCGGGCAACCGACAAGCGTTCCGTGTCCTTTCGAATATTTTTCGATCTCCTCGATCTGCTTCTCGTTATATCCGAGCTTCGTCAGCGCCTTGTGGACCGATTGATTCACGATTTTGAAATACCCACCTCCGGCGAGCTTCTTGAATTTCACAATCGCGAAATCAGGCTCGATGCCGGTCGTGTCACAATCCATGACGAGACCAATCGTTCCGGTGGGAGCAATGACGGTTGTCTGCGCGTTGCGGTAACCATATTTTTCGCCGAACGCATAGGCGCGATCCCACGCATTGCGCGCGGCTTCGAGCAAATCTTCCGGGCAATATTCTGGATTGATTCCCAACGGCTTAATCGTGAGCTGTTCGTAGCGTTCCGGCGCGGCATTGTAGGCTGCAAGCTTATGGTTCCGCATGACGCGCAGCATCGCATCGCGATTTTGTGTAAAGCGCGGAAAGGCTCCCAAATCTTTCGCCATTTCAGCGGAGGCAGCATAGGATTCTCCCGTCATGATTGCGGAAAGCGCGCCAGCAATGGCCAATGCCTTTGGAGAGTCATACGCAATACCGGCCGTCATGAGGATCGTTCCGAGATTGGCATAGCCTAATCCTAAGGTGCGGTAATCGTAGGAACCTTGCGCGATCGAGCGGGAAGGAAACTGCGCCATGAGCACCGAAATTTCGAGCACGATGGTCCACAGCCGAATCGCGTGCTTATATTCTTCGAGCTTGAACGCGCCGGTTGCGTCGTCGTAGAAATAAGCGAGGTTCAGCGAGGCAAGATTGCACGCTGTGTCATCTAAGAACATATATTCCGAGCACGGATTCGACGCGTTGATGCGCCCGTCGTTCGGGCAGGTGTGCCATTCGTTGATGGTCGTATCGTACTGCAATCCCGGATCGGCAGAAGCCCACGCGCTGAAGGTGATTTTCTCCCACAGCGATTTCGCTTTCAGCTTCTTCGCTTCTTTGCCGGAGGTGCGGAACTTTAACGTCCATTCGGCGTCCGTTAGGACCGCGTGCATGAAATCGTTCGTGACGCGGACGGAATTATTCGAATTCTGCCCCGAAACGGTTTGATACGCTTCGCCCTCGTAATGCGTATCGAATGTTTTGAAGTCGATGCGGTCGTAACCCATTTCGACCATCCGCAATGCGCGCACGATGTAGTTCATGGGAACCCCGCGCCCGAGCGCCTTCTTGATCGCGATATCGAGATCGAGATTATCCTTGCGATCGGTGCCGCCGTCGTTGGCAATCTTCATAATCATATTGAGGAAGAGATCGCAGACTTTCGATCCCGCTACAAGCGCAGCGACTTTCTGCTCTTCGAGCGCCTTCCACTCGATGAACTGCTCCACATCGGGATGATCGATATCGAGGATAACCATCTTCGCGGCGCGGCGCGTTGTTCCACCAGACTTCACAGAACCTGCGGCGCGATCGTTAATCTTGAGGAAGCTCATCACGCCGGAAGCAGCTCCGCCGCCCGACACGCGCTCGCCTTCGGCACGGAGCGCGCTAAAATTCGTTCCGGTCCCGGAACCGTATTTGAAAATACGCGCTTCGCGAGTCACGAGATCGAAAATGCCGCCTTCGTTCAGCATATCGTCCTTGATCGACTGAATAAAGCAGGCGTGCGGCTGCGGGTGCGTGTAGGCATCGGTCGAGCGAGTCATCTCGCCGGTTTTCGGATCGACGAACCAGTGTCCCTGCGGAGTTCCCTTAATGCCATACGCCCACGCGATGCCGGTATTGAACCATTGCGGCGAATTCGGCGCGGCCATCTGGCGCAAAATCATGTAGGCGATCTCATCGTAAAACGCCTGCGCGTCTTCCTTCGAATCGAAGTAGCCATGCTCCTCGCCCCATGCGCGCCAACATCCCGCAAGGCGGTGCGCGACCTGCTTGATCGACTTTTCCGGTCCCGTAATTACGTTCCCGTCTTTATCGCGCAGCGGAATGCCGAACGTATCGGATTGCGGCACACCTGCGCGGCGGAAGTATTTCTGCGCCAAAATATCGGTCGCCACTTGCGACCAATGCTTCGGCACTTCGATCTCCTCCATGTTGAAAATGGGCTTTCCATCCGGGTTGCGGAGCACGCTCGCGCGCTTCGTGTACTGGAATTCGTCGAAGGGGCTTTTGCCCGAGGAGGTGAATTGTCGCGTGATTTGCATAACCGAAATTAACGAAGAAGTGGTGTAAATAGTGGCACTCAGGCCGTGAACGACGGTTCATCGAAGAACGGCCGTTCACGGCCGAGAAGAACGCTCATGCGAGGCAACGACAGCGGCCGCCCGCGAAAGCGATTCGAAAAATTTTGAAGGATGTGTGGAAAGCGTTTATTCGCCCTTTTCGATGCCAGGCCGAATTCCGCAGGAATTGTTTTTTTTGTGTTACGTGAACCGCGAAGCGCGCAGGATGGGCTGCCGGCACCCCGGGAGACTACGCAGAGTCCCCAGGGGCTATGCCGGGCAAAATTTGCGCGGTGTAGCAGCGAGCATCGATTCCAAGGCTCGTGCTTCCGTTGGAAAATCGGACTTCAGGAACGGTTCCCTTCGCTCGTGCATCGGGGCTGGGGGCAAAATGGGAATCGCCGGTATCGTTCCAGTCGGGTTCCCTCGTACATCTCGTTACAGTGTGATAAAATTTCGGTAAAACCCTCAGCCTAATGCCTCGAACGCTCCGAGACACCACCCTTCATTCTATCAGGGAGCAGTGCATCGGTTCGTCGCCATCAATCTACTAAATCGGACTCGAAAATGTTCTCGTAAATTCGATTATTTGCTAACATTCTTCCGAAAAAGAAAAGGAGTTTTCCACCAATTTTTTTAACCTGTTCGTAACGAGTTGAGAAGCATAGGAAAGTGACGGGGTTGCCGAGAAGCATAGGTTAGTTTATGAAATATCGATGAGGGCATTCCGACGAACTCGTGAATCCCGAACGGCCCAGATTTCCCTAAATCTTTTTTCTCGAATTTCGGTTACCTTTTGGCGCTTCGGCGGTCTTTCATTATGGGGACTTGAGCGTGGAAGTCCCTCGGTTCTGCTTTTTTACCTAAATTCCATGTCTTTTCGTCATTTTCTCCTCGTTGCATTGCTCGCGGGCCTGTCATGCGCTGCCTCGAGCAGGGCATTCGCGCAAGGCTATCTTTCCTCTCCGGAATGGCAGGAGGTGGGTACGCTTGGGGCGCTGAATCACCCGGTGTTACCAACCACTTATACAGCATTCTTTTTTTTCGACGCTATGCACGGCATTGCAGCGACGACTAGCCCGATTATCTATTACATTGCGGATCCTTCCATCGGCAAATGGCTTCCGGCAACCATTCCCAGCGGCTTCACGACCGTCCGCATGTTTCGCTTCATTCAGGGAAAGCTCTATGCCGCCAACGATGGCGCCGACGCGCTCGTCTCCACCGATTCAGGAAAAACATGGGCCTTTGCAGGACTTGGACTCGGCAATGCAAACGATCTTTACGCCGATGCGAATGGAACGATTCGCGCCCTAAAAGATCCGATGAAAAGCTTTGCGCGCATCGATACCATGAACTGCGTGGCCATCGGCGGGGGATCGCTTTTCGTTTCGTCCGATGGCGGACTGAATTGGACGACATCCGTCACAGGAATCGATCCCCTCAGTTTGGGGGCTTTTGGGGACCCCTGTCATGACGTTTTTATCTGCCCGAGTATGTGGGGAACCGCAGCACTTCGTTCAAGCGATTCCGGAAAAACGTGGCAGGACATCCTGACCGGTGCCAGCCCCTTTCCCGAATATATTGTTGGCGCGAGCAGCACCTGCTATGAAAACGATTCGGGTGGTATGTTCCGCTCGATTGACGGTGGCCTGACCTG
>DASYAJ010000039.1:0-3226 GCA_036501405.1 Kapaibacterium sp. (SeqCode) | reverse complement strand
GCCGTGCCTTCGGCACTCCGATCCCTTTGCCCATTTCGTTCCGGTGACTTACGTCGCCGGCTATTATATTTCGTGCCTTCGGCACTTGGGGTTGTTTCCGCGCATGGATTGCGTCGTCCGCATCGCGCGGCGTCTGAGCTGGGATTAATGCGCACCATAGGTGGTGCTTGATGCATGGGAAGTTTGGGATGGAATTTATTTTTCCAGGCATTCATCGAATCGGTCAAGGCACTGAGGAATGATTCCTGTCCCGAAGGGACGCAAGGAAAAAGCCGGGGACCCATTCGGCAAGCTCAGGGCAGGCTCCAGTCCCCGGAAGAACGGTTTTTTCAGCCTCAAAGTCCGGCAGGGACGGCACGACTGGCGCGGCGACCTGCCGTGCCTTCGGCACTCCGATCCCTTTGCCAATTTCGTTCCGGTGACTTACGTCACCGGCTATTATCTTTATCTGCCTTCGGCACTTGGGGTCTGCTTCCCGTAGCGCGGCTTGTTTCCGCCACATTGCGCGCGAGAATAATTGAACGCCATGCAACGGACCGGAACCACGATTCACTGGATTTGCGAAAATGTAGCCGTGACCTTCAGGTCACGGTGGCGGAGCAAAAAAAAGAGACTCTGCAATTCGCCGTGACTTAAAAGTCACGGCTACAAAAGTCGTGGCTACAAAGCTGCATCGTGTCCGTATTGTGTTGCGTCATAAAAAATATTTCCATAATTATTGAAACATTTATAATTTATTTGCGTAATAGGCGGAATATGTCTTTGCGAAAATTAAAACCGCCTATTTTCTTTCATTCAGAAACGAAAAATGAAAACACATCCAACACACACTATAAAAAAATGCTGGGTCGCTGTTTAAGGATTAATAATTCTGGACTCCGAACTAAGCGAAAAGGCTTGTGGTTAATTGCGCTCCAACCAGAGAAAGTAAAGAAATGCCGAGAAAACATCCTTTAGATCGCACCCGAAACATCGGGATCATGGCGCATATCGACGCCGGGAAGACCACGACGACCGAGCGTATCCTCTTTTATACGGGTCGGGTTCACCGCATGGGCGAGGTCCACGAGGGTGGCGCGACCATGGACTGGATGGAACAGGAGAAAGAGCGCGGCATTACGATTACGTCGGCCGCGACGGCCTGCGTATGGCGGGACACGGCGATTAATATTATCGATACGCCAGGTCACGTCGATTTTACGGTCGAGGTGGAACGTTCGCTTCGCGTGCTCGATGGGGCTGTGGCGCTGTTTTGCGCGGTGGGCGGCGTCGAGCCTCAGTCGGAGACGGTATGGCGTCAGGCGAATAAGTATGGCGTGCCTCGCATTGCATTCGTCAATAAGATGGACCGTACTGGCGCGGACTTCTTCAATGTCATTACGATGATTAAGGAACGGCTGGGCGCGAATCCGATTCCGATTAATCTTCCGATTGGGGAAGGCGAAATATTCGCCGGCGTGATCGATCTTGTGACGAACAAGGCGATCATGTATAATGAGAATACGCTGGGAACGACCTTTGAAACGATCGATATTCCAGAGAACTTAAAAGAACATGCGAAGGAATGGCGGACGCGGCTGTTCGAGTCGGTGGCGGAAGTGGACGATACCCTTTTGATGAAGTATCTGGAAGGCCAGGAAATCACGAGCGAAGAAGTGATGCGGGTGCTTCGCACAGCTGTGACGGAATCGAAAATCATTCCGGTGCTTTGCGGCTCGGCGTTCAAGAATAAGGGCGTGCAGAATTTGCTGGATGCGGTGGTCGATTACCTTCCGAGTCCGGTCGATGTCGGTGCAGTGGAAGGTCATCACCTGAATCTGACAGATCATATCAGCCGCGAACCTACCGACACGGAGAAATTTGCAGCGATCGCGTTCAAGATCATGACCGATCCTTATGTCGGCAAGCTGACGTTTTTCCGCGTGTATTCGGGAACTCTGAAATCGGGTTCCTATGTGCTGAATTCCGTGAGCGGACGTAAGGAACGAATCGGCCGCATTCTTCGGATGCATGCGAATCACCGTGAGGACATCGAGGAAGCCTATTGCGGAGATATTTGTGCTGCGGTTGGGCTGAAGCAGACTCGCACCGGCGATACGCTTTGCGATGAGGACGATCCGATCGTGTTGGAACGAATGATTTTTCCGGAACCGGTTATCTCGCTGGCAGTGGAACCGAAAACGAAAGCCGATTCGGAGAAAATGTCGGAAGCTTTGCAGAAGCTTGCCGATGAAGATCCGACGTTCAAAGTCAAGACCGATGAAGAGACGGGCCAGACCATTCTTTCGGGAATGGGCGAGCTGCATCTCGAAATTCTTGTCGATCGCATGAAGCGCGAGTTCCGCGTCGAGGCGAATGTTGGCAAGCCGCAGGTCGCCTATAAAGAAACGATTCGGAAAAAAGTGACCCAGCAGGGCCGCTTCATTCGTCAGTCGGGCGGTCGTGGACAGTTCGGCGATGTCTGGATCGATCTCGAGCCAAACGAGCCAGGAAAAGGTTACGAGTTCGAGAATGCGATTGTGGGCGGCGTTATTCCGAAGGAATATATTCAGCCGGTGAGCGCGGGAATTGTCGAAGCGATGAAGAATGGCATTCTCGCCGGTTATCCGGTGGAAGATATCAAGGTCCGTTTGTTCGATGGCTCGTACCACGATGTCGATTCGAGCGAAATGGCCTTTAAGATTGCGGGTTCCATGGCCTTCAAGGAAGCGGCTCGCAAAGCGAACCCAGTCATTCTGGAACCGATTATGGACGTAGAAGTCGTTACGCCGGAAGATTACATGGGAGATGTCATGGGCGACTTGACGAAGCGTCGAGGCAAGATCGAGAGCATGACGGCAAGAAGCGATGCACAGGTTATCCGTGCTTCGGTTCCCTTGTCGGAGATGTTCGGTTATGCGACGGTGATGCGTTCGATGTCGCAGGGTCGCGCAATATACACGATGCAGTTTCTGCGGTACGAAGAAGCTCCGCGTTCGATTCAGGAGCAGATTATCGAAGCGGCAAAGGGCAAGAGCGCGGTCGCGGCGTAATGTATGGATGTATGCTGGGAACTTGGCAGGCTCAGGTTCCCAGCATCATGGATCGAGCCGCATCCCGCAATTGTGGCCGTAGGAATCGTAGGCTTCGTCTCCCGTTACGCCGAAGCCATAAGAATAGATTCCGATGGGTGAACCACATTGAACAAGATGACGTCCTTCGTGGATTTGCAGCGTGAGAACGGTCA
>DASYAJ010000038.1:0-5377 GCA_036501405.1 Kapaibacterium sp. (SeqCode) | reverse complement strand
TCATCGATGATGAACCAGAGATCGCCGCTCGCTTTTTGCAGCAGAAGATTGCGTCCTAAACACGATCCGAGATTTTGTCCGTTGAAGAGAGCGGTGACACGGGAATCGTTCTTCGTAAGTTCCTGAAGATATTCGATCGTTGCGTCGGTCGAGCCATTATCGCCGATGAGAATTTCAAAATCGGGATGGTCCTGCATCCGAATGGAATCGACGCACTCTTTCAAGTAGGCTAGCCGGTTCCGTGTGATGATGATAATGCTGATTTTACCATTCATCCGATATTCGAAGGGAACTGTGAGTCATTCGTTGATGCTGTTTCGGATTCTTGTTGCATCGATTGCATAAACGTCTCGAATCCTGCCATCGCCGATCGCATGCGCGAGATCATGCTCTGATATTCGCAGCGAGCACGAATAAGCTGGGATTCGATCCGATCGAGTTCGACACGGGCATCGACCAGCTTTTGCTGGCGCTGCATTTCGGCTTCGCGCAGGATAAGTTCCGCTTCTTTTTTTGCTTGCTCCTCCATCTTCACGACGGTCTGCTGCGCGGCAGCGAGCGTTTTCTCGATTGTCTGCTCCATCGAGACATAGTAATCGAGCCGGAGCGTCGCATCGGCAAATCGTTGTTCGATTTCCTTTTTTTCGAGCGTTAAAAGTTCCACTTCCGTGGATGCAAGTTCCAAAAACATGCGGACCTCATCGGGGTCGGGGCCGCGCATTTTTTGGGGGAAGTCTTTTTTCTTGATGTCTAAGGCGCTGAGTCTTTCTGGCATAAATGGGCGAAGATAATCTTCTATAACAGCAAACAGGCGAGGACGTTTCTACTTCGGCGCGGAATTTCTTTCCCAAAAGACACCATCCGAAAAGCCTTGAATACGCCTGTCCGAATTCGCAAGCTCCAAACGTTTTTCCGCCAGCGTGGCAAAATCTTCCTCTTGCTCGATTCCAACAAAATGCCGTCCCAATTTTTTTGCGACGACCGATGTCGTTCCGGAACCACAAAAAGGATCGAACACCATTTCGTCTGGCCGCGAACTGGCCAGGACCAGCTTCGCAATCAGCTTCTCTGGCTTTTGCGTGGGATGGTCCGTATTCTCCGGCATCGACCAAAAGGGAACGGTAATATCGTTCCAAAAATTGCTGGGATGCGTGTCGCGGAAGTTCCCATTCTCCGATTCGTTCCAATCTTTCGGCTGGCCGTTCTCTTTATAGGGCGCCAGCACACGCCGGCGGACTTTCACGGCATCGAGATTGAAAAAATAATCGTCGGACATCGTGCAAAACCAGATGTCTTCCATGCTATTTTTCCAATTTGCTTTCGCGCCCCTCCCTTTTTCGCGGCCCCAGGTAATACGATTGCGAACGTGAACATGCTGATTCAGTACCGCATGAATGGCCGTCGAAGTAAACCAATCGGCGCAAACATAGATCGATGCCGTGGACTTTAGAAGAGGAAGAAGGAGGAGGAATGATTCCTCGAACCATGCGCGATATTTTTCGAATGAGGTTTTTGAGAAAGAATTCGAGCCAAAGGATTTCGTGAGATTATAAGGAGGGTCGAGAATAAGAAGATCGACAAAGGCGGCGGGAAGGAATGTTGCAATTTCAAATAAATCTCCAAAAATCGTGCGATCGATAATCCGATCGAGCGCAATGGGCTTTTTGAGACGAAGCAATTTCGAGCCATATCGTTCGCGCTCGGAAGCATCGAGGGAAATCGTGCGATTTTTAGGAGCGCGATCTCTTGCCATTATCGTGGGCCAAATAGTGCGCTGCCGATGCGGACGATCGTCGCGCCTTCTTCAACAGCAATGGTAAAATCGTTGGACATGCCCATGGAGAGTTCCTTGAAATCGGTTAGTGCAGGATGCCGTTCCCGAATGCGGTCTCGAAGCTCTCGAAGCATTCGAAATTGTGGTCGCGTTCGTTCCAAATCTTTCTCGAACGACGCCATTCCCATCAGGCCGGATAGGATCAGGTTTGGGCAATTCACAGCAATAAATTCTATCAGGTTTTCTGCTTCGGTTGGCGCAATGCCGCTTTTTTGCTGCTCGCCGCTGATGTTCCCTTCGATCAGAATGGGAATCGTTCTCTTCGATTCCAGCGCCCGTTTCGAAAGCTCGATCGCAAGCCCTTCGTTTTGAATCGAATGGACCATGGAGACGAACGGCGCGATATATTTTGCTTTATTCGATTGCAAATGGCCGATAAAATGCCAGCGAATATCGGGCGGCAGCGACTCGCGCTTGCTCAAGAGTTCCTGAACGCGGTTCTCCCCAAAATCGCGAATGCCGAGATCGTAAAGAACTTTTATTGTTTCGGGCGATTGATTTTTGGAGGCGGGAAGCAATAAAACACCGTCCCGCAGCCGACGCGCGGGAGTGCAGGCGGCGGAAATTCGTCCTTGAATGGAATGAAGTGCTTCGGGATTCAATGCTGGGATAACAACGAAGTGGGGCGCTTAATCTCGTGTATTGATATTCTCTGCCCGTCGCGATTGAAACGCGTGCATAAAAATCGCGCTGGCAACGCCGACGTTCAACGAATCGATCGTGCCGGAGATCGGGATTTGCGCCAGCACGTCGCAGGCCGCGGCGACCTCTTTCCGAAGTCCCCATCCTTCGGAACCGAATACGAAGATCGTATTTTCCACAAACGTCAGTTGCGCAATATCGAGGCTTTGTTCTGTCAACGCCGCGCCAACGACGTTCACATCTTTGTGCTTCATCGTTGAAAGAAAAATGCCGAGATCGTCGACAGAAAGAATATCAATGTCCACGATCGTTCCCATCGAGACGCGCACCGATCGGCGAAGCCAAGGGTTGCAGCTTTGGCCATCAATAAGAATCGCCCTGGCTCCAAAAGCGGCAGCATTGCGAATAATACTTCCCATATTCTCCGCGTCGGCAATGCCATCGAGCGCAATGGCAAACCACGGTGAGCGCCATTCGCGCATGGTCTCCTCGGCAGAACCGCTCTTCGGAATTCGCGCTGCCAGCATCAACCCCTGATGAAGCTGATAACCCACTACGCTCTCCATTTCCTCCTTTTTCGCAAGGTAAATGTTCGTCTCATCCTGACGAGCATCGAAGAGCGATTCGAAATGCCGGAACCATTCCATTGTCAAATAAGCAATGGGAACTTCGATGGAACTCGCCAGCACTTTCCGCACAATTTTTTCGCTCTCTGCAATGAACAGGCCTTGTTCGACAAGACCAGGGTTGCCTTTGAGCGAGCGGAATGCGGCGATTTCCGCAGGGCCGTATTGTTGATTGATCCGATAGGGCATAGTTAAGAAAATCGAAACAGCGGGAACAGAGGAAAGATGGCGCGTGTACTCAACGCTTCATCTCGCTACGGATTTTGCTATGAACGGCACATTCACAATCGACGAACGGCGAGGACTTTGGATTTTATCTTCCATCGTTCTTCTTTCGCGTGCGGCATTTGCGCTTTTGAACCAGCGTCTGATTTACGGCGGACCTTTTGTGGACGATGCCTATTATGCGCTTGCGGTTGCGCGCCATGCGGCGCTCGGCAATGGCATTACTGCCGATGGGATTCATCTCACCAATGGGTTCCAACCGCTAAATACGTTCCTTCAATTCTGCTGCTTCACCCTTGTTCATGGCGACCGTATTGCGGGGCTGCGCGTTGCTTACTTACTTTCGGGAATGATTGAAATCGCGTTTCTTTGGTCGATGGCTTCTCTGATTGCATCGATGCGCAGAGAACGAAAGTCCGGGCAAAGGTGGTGGCAATCCCCAATTCTCATCGCTGCTTTTTTTCAGACGGTTCTTTACCGATTACTCTTAGCACATACGAACGGCTTGGAAACCGCGCTTGCGGGAACCCTTCTCGTTCTTGCACTGTGCGAGTATTGGCAGATGGAATTATCGCAGAGAGCGGGAACGGTTCCGAGCGTAGGGCGCCTCATTCGGCTGGGCATCGTGCTCGGCTTCCTTGTGCTGGCGCGAATCGACACCGCGATCTTTGTCCTTATCGTTGCCGCACTACAGTTTCGATTTCCAAAAGGGGTTCGAAACGCCGCGATTATTGGAATGGCATCGCTTCTCATTTCGCTGCCATGGTGGCTTTTTAATATCATGTCTTTTGGAAGTCTGATGCCAATGAGTGGCCAGTCTGAGTCGATTTATCGGTGGAGTCCCGGAATGCTGCTCGATGGCCTCGACGCCGCGATGAATATCGTTTTTTTCTGGATACCGAAAGCCTCGACCATCCTTCCGCGCTGGATAGGGTTCGCATTCTACGTAGGAGCGCTCTTCCTTTCTTTCTGGGCTATACGGAAGGGGGGAATTTGGCAAAAGATGAAGTTGCGCTACGATCTTCGCGTGCTTGGGCCCTTGTGGTATTTCGGAATCTTTCTTTTTTTCTATTATCTCTTCTTCTTTCGCGCAACATGGTTCCTGGAACGGTTCTGGCATCCAATCGAGATTGGATGGATTATTCTCTTTTCGCTCGTGCTTTCGGAATGTTGGGAATGGTTTCAATCGCGGTCGCAGAATGTGCGGCGATGGTGCGGCGCTTCTGTCACGCTCCTGCTTCTCGGCGCGGCTGCAATGAATGTCCGGTGGGACCGCAGTCTTTATCTTCCGGTTTATCCTACCGATCTTGCGGAACTGGGTTTTTGGACCGAAGCGCATCCTGGAACGAAAGTAGGCGCGCTGCAATCGGGTGAAGCAGGGTTTATCTCGGATCGTATCCTCAATCTCGATGGGAAGGTAAATGCCGATGCGCTTCATGCACGACAGAAGGATTCGCTTGGCGCCTATATTCGTTCCGAGCGGTTCGATTACCTGGCCGATGAAGCGATCACCATCGATATGGTGCTGCGGGATTCCGCGCGGTTTGGTTACCGTTGTATGTTGCAGGATTCTATTCGCAGCGTTCGAATCTATCGCGTCTCCTATCCATAAATACTATTGCTGCAAACCCATTCGTGAAACGTCCATCGAAAAAGTTCCAGTCCCTGTCCGGCGGCAAGCTTGCACTCTGGCCGCTCGTGATGACGATCTTTTTCTGCGTCAGTGGCGGGCCATATGGATTGGAGACCGTGGTGCAATCTGGGAAGGGGATGGCGATTGCGCTCATCGTAGGTGTTGCCCTGGTTTGGGCATTACCGATTGCGCTTTTGAGCGCGGAACTTGGTTCCGCGATTCCGGAGGAGGGTGGATATTACGAGTGGGTGAAACGCGGCGTTGGTCCACGCGCCGGATTTACGTGTGCGTGGCTGACCTATCTTTATAGCTGCGTGGACGTTGCGATTTATCCGGTGCTCTTCCTGAAATATCTCGGTGCGATTGGCTTCGATTGCTCCGATCCGGTCGTGAATTTCGTCGTGCGATTAGCAATGG
>DASYAJ010000037.1:0-3596 GCA_036501405.1 Kapaibacterium sp. (SeqCode) | reverse complement strand
TTACACTCTCGATCTTGTGCTTGATAATAAAATGCTCGATCGTGGTGCCTTCTGTCTCGGAAAATAGATTGGCGAGGTAGGTATAATCGTAGCTTAGTTTTTCGCTCAGGTGATTCGAAAAATTCACCTTCAAGGCTTCATCGGCGTAATGGATCGACTCGATAACCACCTGCTTGATCTTCTCGATCAAAATGGCTTTCTTATCGTCCATGAGTTCAAATCCAAACCGTTTCAGCGCGCTCGCCAACTCATCCCTTTGTTCCTCTGGGATCGTTTCCATCACTTCCACTTCGCCCAATTCTACAACGATCGGATGAAGGCCGAGTTTTTCCAACTCGTCTTTCACCACCATTTTGCAGCGAATGCTCACCATGTATTTTACGTAGAGCTTCATTCCGATTCTTCTAACTTCCAAAAAGCGACCGTTCACAACCTTCACACAGAACCAATCGTTCGAAAACAGGTTCCGAGCATAACCGGATTTCTGTAACTATATATAGTTCTTTTTCGAAATGAAACGCGAACACCCTTGGCATTGATTTTTCAATGACGTTTTATTTCCATACAGTTTTCATTTAGATATATGCTCTATGACTTTCTAACGCGAGAGCGCAACACCATTCTCGCGATGTCAATACAAAAGGCACGCGAGTCGCAAGGTGGTCGGACGACCTCAGACCTCATGCGAGAGGGATGGAGTCTTTTTTACGACGAGCTGATCGGACTATTAGAGCGGAACCAGCCGTTCGAAACTGAAGACGAAAAGGGCATTTACACCTCGGCAGCCGAAGGAAGGGGCAGGGAATATTTGCGACTTGGTTATACCATATCGGAGGTGGTGCATAGCTATGGGATTATTTGCCAAAGTATTACCGCCTTAGCGACGGAGCGCGGGGTTCCCATCACTTCGCGGGAGTTCCAACAATTCAATTTATCACTGGATACGGCGATCGCCGAAGCGGTAACGGAATTTGAAAAGGCTCGGAGTGGTAGCTACAATGCCGCGGAAGTTCAGCGGCTCGGCTTCCTTGCCCACGAGCTCAGAAATTGCTTACAGAGTGCAACGATTTCTCTGGAACTGATCGAAAGTGGTGTCGTGATGATCAAGAGCAATACCGGCAGCGCGCTGGGAAACAGCTTAAAAAAAATGGCGAAACTTATCGATTCCGCACTCACAGAAGTCCGGCTCCGTACAGAACCCGAGAGATATCTTCAACGCTTACATGTGTATGAACTCATGAGTGAAGTTGGGATAACGGCGGGCTTTGAGGCGAAGTCGAGAAATCTGACACTGAATATCGAAGAATCATCTCCGATTGAAGTCGATGTCGATCGACAATTATTCGTTTCCGCACTTGCAAATTTAGTACAAAACGCACTCAAATTTTCGAAACCGGGAGGAACCATTAACGTTCGAGCGCGAGAGGACGGAGACCGGGTTCTTATCGAAGTGGAAGATGCCTGTGGAGGGCTTCCGAAGGGGAAGATCAAGGAGCTATTCGAACCGGGCACTCAGAAGGGAACAGATCGATCGGGTCTCGGTCTCGGTCTTTCAATCAGCCAAAAAGCAATCGAACGAAACAAAGGCACTCTTCGCACCACGGACCTTCCGGGGAAAGGATGCATCTTTACCATCGATTTACCAAAACCCGCCGCAACAATTCCAAACCACTCGAACATTAACCATAACGCGTTTTCTCAGAACGGGGGAAAAACCATCCCGTCATCGGTCAATGGAAAACATTCCGAACGGCTTCACGAAAGAAGCAATCTGTGATTAATTGAGTTTAGGGAAGTTCGGTGAAGGGTGGTGGAACTGGCCCAAAGAACGCCGATCTTTGCCGGTGTGCGCCGTTCGCCAGGTGATGGAAGGCGCACACCAGTGACATTTCATTCGTAATGGTACACGTCCCGTGTCGATTTTCCTTCCGGTCCTAAGAGCACAAAGCTCAGGTGGTGCAGATATTTCCGTGCGGCTTCGTGGACTTCCGCGGCGGTGACTTTTTCGGTCTGCGGAACGATTTCGAAGAACAGCTTCCAATCGCCGGCTTCAACCTGATCGGTATAGAGGATTTGCGCCTGCCGCAGATTTTCCTGCGCAACATAATAGAAGGTGGTAATGCGTCCTTCCTTTGCGCCTTTCAGTTCGTCGGCGGAAACCTCACCATCTTGCAGGGATCGGATTTGGTCGAACACGACGTGCGTTGCCGAGTCCGCGAGCACCGATTGGAGCGAAATCGCCGTGTAGAAATTCGAATATTCTCCGTTGGCATAGGCTTGCGGCGAATAAGAAAGATTCCGTTTCGTTCGGACTTCATCGAAGAGCTTGCGATCGAGGAGTTCGAGCATGATGCGCTCGGCCCACCAATCGTGGCTGGCAATATCGGCCGAAGGCGCGCGCATGTCGATATAGGTCGTCGGGAAATCGGCGGGTTTCGGAACGAAATCGAAGTGATCGGTCACTGGCGTGATATGCGGAACTTTCGGCCAGGTGAAATTGCCGACCGGAAGCAGATTGAACTCCGCCAGCCCTGCTTCGACCTCGGCGCGCGACACATCGCCGACGATGACGAGCATCATGCGCGAGCGCTGGAACTGCGCATTGCGATAACTTTGGAGATCGGCGAGCGTCAGGTTCTGCACTTCGGCAACGCTCGGAACTTTGTTTAGCGGAGAATTTCCTTTCCAAAGGCTATCGGAAAGAAACGACGAGTATCCTCCTGGGTCGGCGTCGCGGCCTTCGATTGCTTTGATCGATTGCTCCTGCAATTTCTCGGCTTCGAGCGTATCGAAATGCGAATGCGTAATCACGTCCGCAAAAATGTTCCATGCCGAAGCGAAGCTCGGGCGGATGGTCCGCAGCGTGAAGGTCATGTGATAAAGGCTTCCCGAACCGGCGATGGTCGTCGAAAGCCGCGCGAGCGAATCGCGATAGGCTTCCTTCGGATATTTATCGCTGCCGCTTTCTGCAATGACGCCGGCGGTTGCGCCGGCAATCGAAGCGTTGCTCGTTTCGCCATACGCCACGCCGCCTTCGAATCCTAAGATCGCGCCGATAACTTGGTTCGCTTTTGTCGAACGCAAAATCACATGCACGCCGTGGCTGGTGAAATCCTGCACGTCATTGTTCGATTGTGCCGAAGCATCGAACGCGAAGGACGCGGCCGCGAGAACGACAAGAGTGGAGAGTAGTAGTATCTTTTTCATTGGAGCAGGTCCTCCGGCTTGAGATTAAGTTTGTCGAGAGCAGTTTGGTTGGTCGTCACGCCAAGCACGTAAGGCTTGCCGATGAGGAAGCGGTTGAGATAGCGGTCGATATCGGCGCGCGTCACTTTCTTGACGTTATCGAGATAGTGATTGTAGTAGGCCAAGCTTGCCGAAGCCCACCAGAGCGGCAGCGTTTGCGTGGCAAAATCCGAAGCAGAGGACGTTTCGTAAATCCGGTCGCCGACCATGATGCGCTTAGCGGTCGCAAGTTCATCATCCGAGAAATAATCGGGATTGGTGAAGTGCGTGAGCTGATCCTGGATGGCCTTGATTGCTTTTTTTGTGGCCGGAATGGGCGTGTAAGCATTGATGTCGATCGGCCCGACATT
>DASYAJ010000036.1:0-3294 GCA_036501405.1 Kapaibacterium sp. (SeqCode) | reverse complement strand
ATTATGAAAGAAGACAATGATGCTCAAAGAATCCACGAAAAAAGCATAAGAAATCGTTCCACCGAAGTCAAAAATTAGTAATGGCCGACCGATTCTTTAAAGCGCTTCGCAAGATCATCGAATTCGTCAGCCAACACCTCCGAAAAAATGCGGAGGCGGCACGGCCTTTTATGACGCCGGTATTTGCGCGCCAATTACAAGAAGTGGAAGCGAACGATTCGATGGCGGCGAAGAACTTTTGTAGAGTCCTTTCGGCAGATCCCGCGAAACCAAAGCGCGGAAGGAATGTGGAGGGAACTCGCTGTCATAAAACGGGTATGGCAAAAGGAAATCATTCTGGGATGTATCGGATATTATATTATCACAGCATCGTAAGGAACGAAGTTTATTTTATCCTTCTCTTTGCAAAAGCCGATCAGGAAAATTTGACAGCCGATCAGATGAAGGAACTAAGCGGACAACGGCGAGAATCGATGGCGGGGAGATTCCGCTTACTTCGCTTTTTTCAGAATCCGATGAATAGATTTTTCGGGGGCTTTTCTATCGATCTCGAAGACGTTTCCCTCGTTTAGCTCCCGCAAACTTTGGTTCAAGGCGTTGTCGAACGCAGTGCGATCTTTCGCCTTTTTACGGGCAACTGGTTTCCTTCCTCGGTCTTTCGAGACCGCATTGTTATCGAGTGCTGCTGCGTTGTGCATTTCTATGATCCGATTCTATTCGTGCCAATCAGACACGAAAAGGTCATTTTTAGTTCTCTGTCGTGTCATTTCTCTTTTCAAAGAGGACAGCTTAACACAATCATAATGCACGAACAGCATTGGCCCGAATGTTTCGCCATCATGGCATTAAAAGTTCTTTTCATATGCATCCACAATAGCGCGCGGAGCCAGATGGCGGAGGCGCTCATGCGGCGGGAGTGTGGCGGCGATGACGATCATCCTCGGTGCATATGGATTGCATTATAAGGTTATCAGTTGGAGCGAAGGATAAAACTACGCGGGAGTTGGAGTATGTGGATTATTTGGAACGGAAGAATCTGAAGCGGAGGCGATGGGAACGGAAGCATTTGAAGCCGAAGCGATTGGAGCTGATGTATCGGAAGCTGAAGTATTCTGGACTAACATGTCTGGTATTGAAGTATTTGGTATTGCAGTGCTGGGCATTGGGAACTGTGCAATAATTCGATTATCCCCGCTGCTGGAAATCCGAAGTACTTGCGCTGGTGCATCGGCTTCGGCATCGCGGAGCGCGATTTCGAGGATATGTTCTTCATGCGGAATGCCGGCAGTGATAAGTGTGACTTCATCGGCAAATCGATGGAGATTCCATCCGAAAGCCTGCTCCGAAAGAACGTAGGTTGTCATCAAGATTTCAAATTGAAACAAATATTACGCCAGAATGAAATGCTGAGATAGAGATTGGGCAAGAATTTTCCGTGGTCCTCTATGCATTCAAAGGCAACCTTTAAGCATGGGACTTTTGCCACTTTGAGCAGACATCTTGAAATGAAGACCTTCCAATTTCGATGAATTCTGGGATGTCATACGAATTTGTCGTCCATTCGGCTCGTGAGTTGCAACATCGCTTGGAACTATGGTTACATACTGTCTCTCGAATTATTGCGCCAGTTGGCATGTCTATCGTCATGAAGAATACATCAATGAGGTCGCCTGTGGAATTCTCACCGAAGACGATGCGGTACGATTTGCGATAAAAGTGGCATCCGAAGAGGCGCCATCGCAGGTGGTGACGGTCGATAGCGCCGGCCGCATGGAGATTCTTGTCAGTTTTCCTGTTTCTGACATTGCAGGTTCAATTTTTGCTGACGATGATTTCACGAATGAGGCTTTTGCGGTCAAGGCTTTTGGGAACAAGAACGAGATGGCCGTTAACGCCCTGGCGACAATAGAAAACGAAATGCGATAATCATGAATCATTCAATTGCGAATCCGATACGCCGACGGGAGGAATCGTCGAGAACAGATAAAGATATTTTATGAATCAATTAATGGATATGACCAGCGGATCGAGCCGCGAGCAATTAAGTACGACGGCCCTGGTATCGCCCGATATTTTTTGGGCAGAGATTTCGCCGTGTGAGCACATGGTGCAGCTCTACGAGAATGAAGAGGCTTTTTTGATGCCACTGGCGGCGTTTGTTACAGGGGGACTTCGAAGTGGCGAAGCGGTCATTGTCATTGCGACAGTCTCGCATCTGGCCTCGCTCGAAGCGCATCTGTTGCTCGAAGGGCTGGATCTCGAATCGGCGCGGCGCGCAAAACAGTATTTCGCGCTTGAGGCCGAAGGGTTGCTCGGGCGCTTCATGGTCGATGGCTGGCCGGACGAATCGCTTTTTCGGGAGACGATCCTGACGGTGCTTCAGCAAGCGCGACTAAAGTTCCCTCGCGTGCGGGCGTTCGGCGAGATGGTGGCGCTATTGTGGGCGCAGGGTTTTTCGGCGGCAACGGTGCGGCTGGAATATCTCTGGCACCAGTTGTACAAACCGGAATCGATCTCGTTGCTCTGCTCTTACCCCCGCACGGGCTTCACGAGTACGCCGCAGGACTCGATCGAGGAAATTTACCGGAATCATTCCAAAGTGTTGCAGTCCCATTAAAGGTTAGAATCTCAGATCCGAATATGAAGGTATTAGAAGAGGCGCGCACCACGCTGCAGCGGGATTTGCCATATTGTAAATCGCACAACGATCTGGAAAAACTGCTGATGCATGCACGCGATCAGCTTGCCGAAAGCAAAGCGCCACACGGACAGAAAATCCAAATGTGGGAACAGCTCAAACAAAATTTGAGCAATCTCATACGAAGGCCGGACCTCGTCAACGACGCCCATGCGATCATCGATGGGATTCTGAAAAACACGTACACGCCGGTGGAACTATAGCTATGGGTTAATGCCGGACGATGAACTTCGCCGTGGCACTACCGTGCTCGCCAGTGAATGTGGCAAGATAGGTTCCGTCCGGTCAGGAGTGGGTATCGAGGGAACTGTCCATGAGACAGCCTAAAAATCCGCAAGCGCAATTATTTTAGCATTGAATTGGTTAAGCGTTCTATCGTTTTAAGCAAAAATCCTTGAATCTTCATTACCCCGATTATAACCCTGTTTTTGAAGAGGGATTTCATCGAATGCAAATTCCGGAGATGGAACAGAGGCTTGTTCTTGGTTTGCATGATGAGAGACGACGTGCAATTTTAAATAACGCATTTCGACGATTCATTGATTGGTTACGTGCTGAAATAGGAATCCCCTTTCAGCTATGGGTTGACGGATCTT
>DASYAJ010000035.1:0-4743 GCA_036501405.1 Kapaibacterium sp. (SeqCode) | reverse complement strand
TCCCCCCCCATTTTCTGCACCGGATCCCCCACAACCTATAACGATCTTGTCCGTTGGATCACTGTAAAAGATTCTGCCGTTTTCACGTCCGGTACGCCCTCTGGTACGTCTGTTCACCTTACTTATGTGCAGCCGCACCTTATTGGTACATTCCGCCCCGATACAATGATTCTTAAACATGCAAGACTCATTGTTTTTCTAACCTCAGGCACTGACGGTTCAGTAATCGATGCGAAAGTATTGTTAAGCGATCTATCCTCTCTGCCAGCCCCGCAACCCACACTTTCCATTAATTCTTCAAATTTGGATGGGAAGACTTTTAACCCCGGTGGGACAATGGTTATCAATTATACCGGGTCCAATCTTCCGAATGGCGCGGATTTGTATTTTTCGAACAATGGGGGTACAACCTGGACCTTAGAGGAAGGGGGGCAATTCAATCCCATTGACTGGAGTGCTCCCGATTCAATAACGACCCAAGGCAAAATTCAATTAGTCGGTACCGGGTTCCCATCGCTGGTTTCAACCGAAACGGGGACCTTCAGCATCATAAAAGCGGCTACGCTTCAATTCGACTCGCCGCTCGCTGGTGCCGTCTTTAATGCCGATTCGTTGGTGAACTTTACCTGGTCGCAGTCCGGTATTACCTCGGATACACTGGAGTACTCGCTTCGGGACCACAGTGGCGGATATCCTAAGTTTACTCCCATCACCGTAACGTCCGACACGTCATTCCTCAATTGGAAATTACCGGATACGACTGATGCCATTACATTCCAGCTGGTTCCTGTGAATGCCGAAGCGCCGGCTATTCATATTATCGATACCATCAAGCAGCTTACGCCGGTGGACAACGGCCTTGTGGAACCAACTTCGGTTCCCGCGCTGCTCTCGATTCAGGACATCTACCCGAATCCCGCTTCGAACGGCCAGGATATGACCGTCGAATATTCCGAACTTTCGGCGCGGCCGGTATCGGTCGTGATGCTCGATCTTCTCGGCCATGAAGTTCCCGCGCCCTATAGCCTCCGTTCGGGAACCGTGCAGCTTAGCACGAATTCGCTTTCGAGCGGCGCCTATATCCTCCGCCTGAGCGATGGGGTGAATACCGTTTCGAAGCAAGTCGAAATTGTGAAGTAAGCTTTTGAAGCAAGAGTTAAGAAGGAAGAGATAAATCCCAACGTCTTACTTCTTAACTCTTACTTCCTCCTTCCTATGAATGACCGTCTGCTCGAAATTCTTTCGGCGCGTCCCGATTTTTCGATTGTCGATTCGGACCGAAAGTCGCTCGATTTTTTCTGCGAATATCTCGACCACGGCTCGCTTTTTCTTTCGGGCTTCGAACCGGGAACCGATCCCGCTTTTCTTTTTACGAACGACGCCCAGCTGTATCGCTTCTCGATGCGCGAAATTCGGGAACTCGTATCCGGCATGAAAGCTGGGCGCGCGATGAAGTGGGAAGAGATTCCCTTCGACTTGAAATCGTGAGCCCGCAATCGTTTACCGGTCACATTACTGGAATTTAATCGATCGAATTGGCATTGTGGGAAGGTTCATGCGTGTATTGTATCGAAGCCTGGCCCTTATCCTTATTGCGACGTTTTTGGCGCTGCCCGCGAAAGCACAATGGGCGCTCATCGCTTCGTTTCCGGGCGGAACTAATGTAAGCGCGGTCTATTTCATTCCCACTGCGCCGAGCATTGGTTTTGCGTGCGTGGGCAATACGGTCTATCGCACAGCGAACTCGGGTGGCTCCTGGCAGGCCGTCCTGACAGGCAACCTCGGTTGGGGCGCGACGAGCTTCGTCTTCACAAGTTCCGGCACAGGTTGGATGAGTGTCGGATCTGGCACGGCGAACGATCCGGGCCTCTACGGCACGGTCGATGGCGGCAGTACATGGAGGCCGCTCAATATCAAGGGTTATGCAAGCCACGTTTATTATAATGCTTCGAATGGCCTGTTGTTTCTCGGCCTTCGGTCGGCTTCGGCGAATGGAACTTCTCTTGTCTCCTCGAATGGCGGTGCATCGTGGACGCCCATCGTAAGCCAGTTCGATGAAAATGGTTTTACCTTTGTCAGCGGACAGGTCGGAATTTTAACGGCGCATACCGTTCCCTTCTATCGCACCACCAATGGTGGATCGACGTGGTATAATCTCGGCTACACACTCCACTCCTGGTCTGCCGCTGCGGAGCCGGGAACGAATACCATCGTGGCAGCCGAAGACCAGACCTCCGGCATCTACGAATCGATCGATGCGGGCGTAACGTGGTCCTATAGTACCTCCATTGGGAGTGGGCTGACGGGCTGCGTCGAAACAGGACCTTGCAACATTTACGTGCAGGCGAACGATGGGATTTATAATTCTGGCGATCTGGTGCATTGGGTTCCCCTGCATGGTCCGGGCAACACGTACGATACCCGATTCTATGTTGGGCCGAATGCCATCTATGCCGGCGATGATCTTGGAAACGTGTGGGAACTGGAACAGCATGGCGGAGGATGGCCCACGGTCGTGATGAACCCCCAAAAACTGAATGTCGTTGCCGCTGCCGGATGTCCCGTCAAGCCGGTGACGGTCACGTTTACCAATGTGTGTTGCTTGCCAATCACGATCAGTCAGGCAGTCATTGCCGATTCCGCAGAATGGAACTTTTCTTCGAACCAAACAATCCCGGTACAGCTTGCACCGAACGATTCGATCACGTTCACCATCACGGTGCGCGGCGATTCTTCGGGAACGTTTCATGACGCACTCGATCTGCACATCTTGACCAGCGCTGGCTCGACCGATACGCTTCTTCCGATCTCGCTGGAGGCCGGAGCAATCATTCCACCAACGCTTACTGCACCTTCGATCACGCTAAAAGACCGCTGCACATCGCTCGATACGACATTTTCGATCGAAAACAATCATTGTGATACGGTGGAAATCACGCGGCTCACCCTGCTCGATTCCACACTCTTTACCATGCCGCAGTTTGCGCTTCCGATTTCGCTGGCTTCCGACTCGACCATCGCAATTCCGCTCTTCGCGCGACCGAAACGGATTGGAAACTTTTTAGATACCATTGCCATCGCATTATCGTATCATGGCGCCACACTCGATACCACATTGGTGGTCAAAGGTTCCGTAAAGCTTGGAGCCATTCTCTCTACCTTAAGCACGACGAAACTGCTTTTCGATACCCTTTCGGCGTGTAGTCAAGCGGCCGATACCGTGTACGTTCGAAACTCCTCCTGCGATTCGATCCAGATTTCTCAGATTTCGACAGGTGGAACTGTTTTTAGCATTCCGAGTTCCCTGCAAGGCGAGTGGGTGCAGCCGGAAGATAGCCTTTCGATTCCGATTGGATTCGCGGGCTTACCGGGAAGTTATACGGATGAACTCGATCTGTTTATTAAAAATGGCGGCAGTTTTGGGCTTCCGCTTTCGACGTCACTAATGGGAACCGTTGTAAAGGACATCCCGGCCCTTAGTTTTCCTTCCCAGCTCGAAATCGACAGCGTTTCGCCCTGCTCGCTATTCGATACGACGATCGAGTTTACGGCACGCACCAATTGCGATTCGATCGTCATCGCTACGCTTTCTTTTTCTGGCAATGGGAGCGCGAGTATTCAAACGGTTCCCGCTTTACCTTATGCCATTCATTCTGGAGATACGCTCCGATGCACCGTTCGGTATCAGCCGAATGGCAGCAGCAATTTGATTGGAACGATTACCGCCCAAGGCCCATCGCTCGATACGGCGCTCGGTCTTCGTTTATCGTTTCGTTCCGATACGGAGCCGCTTCAATTGAAGGTTACGAAAAATAATTTTCTTGCGCGTCCATGCCAGATCGATTCCGCCATCCTCACCATTTCGAATCCAGCGTGCGTCGCAACAGCACTCGATTCGCTCACGATCGAACCCACGGCGAGTGGCTTTACGACGAACCCATTTGCACTGCCAATCATAGTTCCAGCCGATTCATCCCTTGACCTCATCCTTTATTTTACAGGGGACGAAGCACCCTCGCCTTCGAACGTGACCTTGCATACGCGCGATGGGCTTGGCCATGCGCAATCACTTCCGATAAGCGGAACAATCATTCCTCCCGATACGGCACACCTTGGACTCGCATTGCAACAGGGTTCCACGCTTACACCCATTGCAGGTGGAACTGTAACGCCACTGCTCTATTTTGCCGATTCCGTGAGTGCCACGAGCGAGCTTCAGACCATGCGCTGCACGCTGAATTATAATGGGAATTTCTTTGGCTATCGTTCCGTGTCGGGCCTTTCGGGATGGTCCATTCAGGAAACCGATAACAATGGCGTTATGGAACTTCTCTGCACGCGTGCAACGTCCAAGAATGTTTCGCCGATGGAACCAATCGCCACGGTCAATCTCGAAGCGTACGTCACCGATTCAGCGTCGACATCCCTTGCGCTTTCTCAGGTGACCTTCACGCCGAACGACCCCTCCTATGAATCGTGTACGCTCGCGTCTGCTATTGCAACGACGCCGCTTACGATTCAACTGACTCCGCTCTGTGGGGATTCGATCATCATGCAGACATTGCGTGAGGAACCGATCCTATTTTCTTTGCATGTCCAACCCATCGAAAATGCACTTCTCGTTTCGTTCTTATCTACGGAAGGCGGTCCTATAACGCTTTCCATGAGCGATCTCTTAGGTCGTGTACGGTCGCGACAGACCTATGAAAGTTCCATCGGGACGAATGTCCTTAGCATTCCGAC
>DASYAJ010000034.1:0-9451 GCA_036501405.1 Kapaibacterium sp. (SeqCode) | reverse complement strand
CGTGCCCGAACTGTCACGCAGGATTTCAAACCGCGTGTGTAAAGGGTGGTTTTTTCGGGCTGGGGAACGAGGGCGATGGCGCGCAGGCGGAATATATTCGGGTTCCACTTGCGGATGGAACTCTTGTAAAAGTGGAAGGTTCGGGTTTCTCTGAGGAAGTACTGGCTTCGATGCTCGCTCTCAGCGATGTAATGGGAACTGGATATCATGCGGCTGTTAGTGCTGGAGTAAAAAAAGGGATGACGGTTGCTGTTGTCGGTGACGGTGCTGTTGGATTATGCGGCGTGCTATCGGCAAAAATGCTTGGTGCGGGCAGGATCATTGTTATGAGCGGTCACAAGGACCGTCAAAAATTGGCGCGCGAATGGGGTGCAACAGACATCATTGAAGAGCGCGGCGAAGAAGCGATCAAAGCGGTAATGAATTTGACCAAGGACATTGGCGCCGATGCAGTGATGGAATGCGTGGGAAGCAAAGAAGCGAATGAAATGGCCTTTGGGATGGCGCGAGCCGGTGCGATAGTCGGACGGGTTGGCGTGCCTCACGAGGTGACGATCGACGCAGAGGAAACATTTTATCACAACGTTGGTATGCGTGGTGGCCCTGCTCCTACGCGAGCATACTTGCCGGAACTTTTAAAAGCCGTACTCGATGGTCAAATCAATCCCGGTAAAGTGTTCGATTTCAAGGCAGATTTGGGTAATATTGCAGAGGCTTATGCCGCCATGGATGAGCGCCGTGCAATCAAATCATTACTCAAAGTTAGCTCGATATGAAGATCACTAAAAATTCCAGGTCAACGATTACCGGGCCACAAAACTGGTTCACTGGAACTGTTTGCATCGATCCGATTACCTTTCGATACAGCAAAATTAAGCCTCGCAGGGCCGCTATCCGCCGGGGCGACTTCGCTTGCGCCCGGCCCAAGCTAAAGCATGGGCCACACGGCGCGGCTACAACACCTTTCGCAACTCTTCGGCGCTAATTTCAGCATCCTCTAAAATTCCGCGTAAAGTTCCGAGTGGAACGAGCTTACGGAGTGGAACGGAACGCTCACTTTTCGGCTTCCTTCGGCATCGACAAGAATAACATGGCTGCCTAGAGTCCCGGCTTCGAAAAATCCGAGTTTTTTCAGCGCGCGAATCAACTCCTTCGCGGTAGGACGTGGGAAATGTTCACTCATGCTTCGACTTCCAACCGTTCGACAAGAATTGGTTCCGGCTCAATCGGAATTTCTTCTCCAAGGTCGCGTAGCGTTTCTATATAAAGTTCAATTGCTTCGCGAATATTATTTCGCGCATCTTCCGGCGTATCACCACAGCTATGGCAACCTTTTAATGCGGGTACGAACGCGTGAAACGCACACTCGTCTGGCTCGATGACGATGGTATAATTGAGGTGTTGCATCGTTTCTAATAAGCTTCTATGCGTACAGAGGGTTCCACTTCGTCCCATTCCGAACAGAGAAGTTAAGCTTCGCAGGGCCGCTCTCCCCAATGAGCGGTCAAACATCTTCGTCGTTGTTGGTGTTATGAAGTTTTTGCACAATACTATAATGCACGGCTTTAGCACCACCGCCATTCATGCAGGCCAGGAACCGGACGCGCTCACGGGCGCGGTAACGGTTCCCATTTATCAGTCCTCGACCTACGCACAGCACACGCTCGGCGAGCATGTCAAGTACGATTACGGCCGCACCATCAATCCGACGCGCGAAGCGTGGGAAACAAGCATCGCCGCTCTTGAGCAAGGAACATTCGGCTTTGCCTTCGCCTCCGGCATGTCGGCGATTGCGGCTGCGCTCTCGATGCTCAAACCAGGCGACCACATCATCGCCGGAAGCGATATGTACGGCGGCACCTACCGCTATCTTTCGAAAATTCTCGCGCCGTTCGGAATCGAAATTTCCTATGTCGCGATGAGTCCGCAGTCTGGGAACCCGCTTGGGGAACTTACGAAGGCCGTGCGTTCGAACACGCGTATGATCTATGCCGAAACGCCGACAAATCCGATGATGAACCTCACCGATCTCGGCGCGCTCGGTTCGTTCGCGAAGGAGCGGGGAATTGTTACGGCGGTCGATAATACCTTCATGTCGCCTTATCTTCAGAATCCGCTCGCGTTTGGGATCGATATTGTGCTGCACTCGGCCACGAAATATTTGGGCGGACATTCGGATGTGATTGGCGGGGCGGTAGTGACATCCAACATCGAAATTGCGGAACAGATAAAATTTTATCAGAATGCGTATGGCGCGATCGCTTCGCCGTTCGATTCGTGGCTTATGCTTCGCAGTGTGAAAACGCTCGCGCTTCGGATGCGTGCGCATTCGGAGAACGCGCAGATTATTGCAGAACGACTCGCTGCCGATGAACGCGTGAAGGCTGTCTATTATCCGGGTCTTGCGACGCATCCGCATCACGCATTGGCGCTGACGCAGATGAAAGCATTTGGCGGGATGGTCTCGCTGGAACTCGGCAGTCTCGAAAATGCGAAACAGTTCACAGAACAATTGCGCTATTTCACATTGGGCGAGAGTCTCGGCGGAGTAGAATCGCTGGTCTGCCATCCGGTCACGATGACGCACGGTTCCGTTCCCGAAGCGCGAAGAAGGGAACTCGGAATCACCGAAGGACTGGTGCGACTCAGTGTTGGCATCGAAGATATTGGCGATCTTCTCGAAGATATCGAACGCGGACTCGAAGCATTATGAAATATACGTTTTTTTTCGTTCTGATATTCGCATCGATTTCATGTGGAGGGAAGACCTCGCTTAGTTCCACGGACCAGGACTACGTCAATATCACATTGGACCTGCTGCGAACCCGCGCCGCGTTTGCACCTGGGATTGATTCCATTCGTATTATGCGTTCGCTCGATTCAGTCTATACCAGGCATCATACCACGCTCGTAGAATACAAAAAAGAATCGAGCGCGCTTTCGGAAGACCGTGATCGCACGGCCGCCGTATTTAACGCTATCAACGATTCGATTGGTAAATAGTTACCACAGTTTTCGCGCTTTTGCCGTGCAAACATCGCATACACCGCAGACTTTTTCCGCCCAGTGCTCGCCGAAATAGCGAAGGACCGCTCGCTGCCGGCAGTCCCACTCCGTTGCATACGCGACGATGTCATCGAGCTTCGCGATGTTCGCTTTATAGCGTTCCTCGAGTGCTCGGCCACCAACATTCAAATGCGGAATCGTCACACGTTCTGTCGTGAGCGAGAGATGATAGACATCAGAACTCTTTGAGCGAATGGCCGGCGTGTAGCGCACAAGGCCGAGGCTTTCGATGGTCCGAATGGCGGTCTTGAATTCGTCTCGATCGAGCGATTGCCGTTCGATCATCGCATCGGCATCGAAAAAAACTTCCTTTTCGAAAGCATCCGATGCACCGACGGTTCGAAGCAATGCCGCGATCGTTTGTTTCACTCCACGATTCGAACTCTTGAAGCTCATCTCGTCAATGCGCTGGCGTGTAGCCGTGAAGGTAAGCCTCGCGCGCGATTCCTGCGAAAGCCCGCGATGCCAGTCCACATGTCCCACTTTCACTAATGCTTCGAGGATCGATTCGGTCGAAGCGCGTTTTTCCTGTTGCGGTAATCGTTCCACAAGTTGCGTTTTCGTGACGGTAAGGATTCCCGCATAGCGCGCGCCGAGCGGGTTCCCAGCAATCTCATGCAGCGTGGTATAGACGGCCTTCACTTCGGCTTCGGTCGGCGCACTCGACCGAATCAGCATTTCCTGCAATCCACGATCGTTCTTATTGTAAAAGAGCACGGCTTGTGCGGGAAGTCCATCGCGTCCGGCGCGTCCCGATTCCTGATAATACGATTCGAGCGAGCCGGGAATATCGTAATGCACGACGGTCCTTACGTCCGCTTTGTCGATGCCCATGCCGAAGGCGCTCGTCGCAACAATAACGCGCGTCTGAGACGATAGGAACCGTTCCTGCGTTTGTTTTCGGGCCATGTTCGGCAAACCGGCATGATAGGCTTCCGCGGAATATCCCTTTCGCTGAAGATCGAGAGCAAGGCGATCGACCGAACGGCGCGTAGCAGCATACACAATCGCACTGCCGGAGGAGAGGGAACGAATAATGTCATGCAACCGCGCATCTTTATCGCACTCGCGAAGCACGCCGTAGGCGATGTTGGGCCGCTCGAAACCGGTCACGACTTCGAACGGTTTTTCCAGTTTTAAAAGCTGGATCACATCGGCACGGACTTCCGGCGTTGCCGTTGCCGTCAGCGCAAGGATTGGCGCGCGACGGCCTTCGTTCAGCGAAGCATAAATATCGGGAATGCGGCGATACGACGTGCGAAAATCGTGGCCCCATTCGCTGATGCAATGCGCTTCATCGATGGCAAGGAGCGAAATCGGAAGTCCGGAAAGTTCCTCACGAAAGAGTCCCGATTCCAATCGTTCTGGCGCGACGAAGAGGAGTTTAATCTGACCAGTTTGCGCGCGGCGGACCAGCGCGCGCGTCTCGGCAAAGGAACGGGTGCTGTTCAGCGCCACGGCCGAAATGCCGAGCGAAGTCAGCCGCGAAACCTGGTCCTGCATGAGCGCGATGAGCGGAGAAATGACGAGCGTAATACCTGGAAGAAGCAGGGCTGGGAGCTGATAGCAAAGCGATTTTCCGCCGCCGGTCGGCATGACGACGAAGGTATCGCGGCCTTGCAGGACGGCATCGATGACCTCGCGCTGCATCGGACGAAATTCCGAAAGCCGGAACCGTTCCTGAAGAACGGATGCAAGTGCGTCCATCGGCAATAAATTATGACTTCACGATACGGCCCATCCGTACAGGCTCTTCACCCAGCTCGATGAGCGCCTGTTCGATCTCGCTGGCGCGGGAAGGAGTGACGAGCAAAATAAGTCCGATTCCCATGTTGAACGCTTTCCGCATTTCGTCATCCGAAATATGTCCGGTTTGTTGGATGAATTGAAAAATAGGAAGTGGCGTCCAGGCATTCCAATCGATGTCGAGCGTTAGCCCTTCCGGCACAACGCGGGAAGTGTTTCCAATGATGCCGCCGCCCGTGATATGGCTCAGCGCATGAATATCGTTCTTCGGCGAAAAGCGTTCCAGCAGCGTCCAAATCGGTTTCAAATACGAACGGTGGATCTGAAGGAGTGCATCGCCAATCGTTTCTCCGCCTAAGATCGAAGGCGTTGCATCGAGGATATATTTCGAGAGCAGCACATGCCGCGCAAGGCTGTATCCATTCGTGTGAAGTCCATTGCTGCGAAGCCCGATGAGCAGATCGCCCTCGGCGACATATTCTTGCTTGAAAAGCCGGTCTTTTTCGGCAATACCAACGATGGTTCCGGCAAGATCGTAGTCTTCCCCCGAATAAATTCCCGGCATTTCGGCGGTCTCGCCACCGATCAGCGCGCAGCCATTCTCTTCACACGCTTTGACAAGTCCGGCCACAATTCCTTCGGCGACATAGGTACGGAGCTTTCCTGTCGCAAAATAATCGAGGAAGAAAAGCGGTTTTGCTCCGCAGACGAGAATATCATTCACACAATGGTTCACCAGGTCTTGCCCGACCGTATTATTGCGGCGTGATTCGATGGCGATCTTCACTTTCGTGCCGACGCTATCGGTGCTCGATACGAGAACCGGGAATTCCATGTCCGGGAACCGTGCATCGAAGAGTCCGCCGAATCCGCCGATGTCGGAAAGCACACGCGGAGTATACGTCTTCTGCACCATGGACTTGATCGTCGTCACGACTTCCTCGCCGGTCGCGATGTTAACGCCGGCGCGTTCGTAGCTGAGCGATCGTTTTTTTTCTGGAACTTCTGTGGCAGTCATATCAGGTGTCGGATAAGGGGGTCAGATCGGATAATAGGCGGAATAAATCACGGTCATGGCGCAGGTAATCGTCGCGGCGTTTGGCGGCGCCATGCTGGGATGGCACACGAGCGACGCCGTGAACGTCGAGGATTGCATCGGTTTCGTAATGTCTTTTTGTGTCAGCGTGAGCGTCGTATCGATCGTTCCAGCAGGCATTGGATCGAAAGCAACCGTATCGCCGCCGATGAGGACGGTAACTGTTCCCAACTTATCCAGCGTGTAATTTTCATCGTCCGAAACAAGCGTCAGACTCCAGACTCTGGCGGTCTGCAACTGCGAAGTGGTTGTTCCATTTGAATCGTAGGCTTCTGTATCGGTCGCAACGGTGGAAACGAGCGTCGTATCGCGATTGATCGTGACGACGGCTGGAACCGAAAAGGTAAAAGTCCGGTCGACATTAAAACTGATGTTTTGCGGGACGACGGGATAATCGGTACCGCATGAAATAAGTAGGAGTAAGACCGGCACGGCAAAAATCGGGAGGGCAAACACCGGGAGGGCAAAGATGGATTTCAGGCGGCTCGATTTCGGTCTGCTCATTGTGGCGGAAAACAGCGCGATAACATTTAGCGTTTCTCGAATGTTAGTGCGCGCTTGAATTATCCTAAACTTCGGATTCGCAACAAGGAAGAACTGCGCCTCGAACGCGGCCATCTCTGGGCGTTCAGCAATGAATTGCTCGATCTTCCGAAAGATCTCCCCGCCGGTTCTATCGTCACGCTTGTGCGTGAAAAGAATGGTCAGCCGATTGGAACCGGCTTTTATAATTCGCATTCGCTCATCGCCGTTCGCCTCTTATCGCGGAATCCGAGTGAAGCAATTGACGCTGATTTTTTCGCTCGCGCCATTCGCCAATCGGCGTCGCGACGCAAATTGCTTTCAGAGCGACGGAATGCCTATCGCCTGGTTCATGGTGAAAGCGATGGTCTGCCCGGTCTCATAATCGACCGGTTCAATGATGTCATTGCTGTGCAGGTGCTCTCGGCTGGATTCGAAGCGCACAAGGAGACAATCTTCGATTTATTGCAGCGTGAGTTTTCACCGGCAGCTATCGTGGAAAAGAACAATTCTCATTTGCGAAAGCTCGAAGGGCTTCCACTCGGGGAATTGCTCGTCTTCGGAACGAATGCCGTGACAGAAATCCAGGACGAACGCGGAACTCGATTTGCCATCGATGTGCTCGCCGGACAGAAGACCGGATTTTACCTCGACCAAATGGAAAACCGAACGCGCCTTCGGGATTTCGTGACCAAAGGCGACTGCGTGCTCGATCTTTTCGCGAACGACGGCGGCTTTGCAATGAATGCCGCGCTCGCCGGAGCGGCTTCGGTGGTTGCTGTGGATGAATCGGCTCCGGCGCTCGAACGGCTGAAACGGAACGCTGACCTGAACGGCGTAAGTCATTGTTTCGAAACAATTTCCTCCGATTGCTTCGATTATCTTCGCAATGCAAGAGATCAAAATTCAAAAGCTGAATTCGATCTCATCGTGCTCGATCCTCCTGCGCTTGCGAAATCAAAAAAAGATATTCTGGTTGCAAGGAAGAGTTACGTGACGCTGAACCGGATTGCCATGAGCCTTTTAAAGCCGAATGGAACATTGCTCACCTGCTCGTGCTCGCATCACATCGACCGAGAGCATTTTTTGGAGATCATCCGCGAAGCGGCTGGTAGGGAAGGACGCACCGCGAGAATACTCGAAGAGCGTGGCGCAGGAATTGATCATCCTATCCTATCGGCGATGCCGGAAACGGCATATCTTAAATGCTTTATTGTGAGCATTGGTTAGAGCAGCGAACCGATATAGAAAGCGATCGGTTAGAAAAGGGAACCGCTGTGACGATTTGCACCATGGCGGAGTTTTTAATACGATGAAACGAGTGCTTCAAACCGCGTGGATTATCATGGCAATGCTATCGATCGTTGCCATGAGCGCTCGCGCGCAATCGCCAATGGGCACGACGAAGCCCACGCCTTCCGACACGGCAATGATCTTTCAGCCATCGCATCCACTGATCGAATCGGCCGAAGAGCTTTCGCACGATTATCCGAATAGCTGGGGTTTCGATATGTCTTTCAGC
Organism: Kapaibacterium sp. (SeqCode); assembly: GCA_036501405.1. Lineage (GTDB taxonomy): Bacteria > Bacteroidota > Ignavibacteria > Palsa-1295 > Palsa-1295 > PALSA-1295. The sequence goes on along the minus strand of DASYAJ010000034.1, from coordinate 1,499 downwards.
GATTATGGCTTCGGAGGTGGATTTTTCCTGGGACACACGTTCAGCCCAGACGTAGCCGGAATGCTTCTGCTCGATGTCGGCACTGCGGAGGGTTCCCGCGAAATCGATCTCATCGATGTCAATAAGATCAACCGTATTTTTGTGCTGCCGCTGATGGCGACCGTGCAATACCGGGTATTTCGTTCCGGCCTGAGCGATAACCTTCGCCCCTATATTGCGGCCGGCGCCGGACCTGTTCTGGCGATGACGACGCCCTATAGCGAAGATTTTTTTACCGCCTTCGGAAATGCGACCAATAAAATCATTCCGGGAGGCTTCATCGGTCTGGGAGCAAATTTTGGCAGCGATCCGAAAGGAAATTTCGGTGCATCGCTCCGGTACTTTTATATTCCATATCCCGGCGCGCTTCAAAGCACGTCGACCGAATCGCTTACGAATCTCAGCGCGCTCTATTTGACGGCCAGTTACGGCTTCAACTTTTAAGCGCCCGATCGCCACGCTCCGGGCGGACAGCCCGTTGGCACGCTGCTTCGAACATTCATCTCGCGTTTGTATTCTTCCGCTCATGCTGAAATATTTTTCCCTTGCTGCGTTTGCATTTTTGCTCGCATTCCTTCTCTATAATACGAATCGATTCGATCATCTTCGGCATGGATTGCCGAAGGAGGAAATTGGCGCCGATGTCCGGGCGGATTGGAATTATCTGCGCTTACGCGACCCGCAGACCGGAGAAATTCCACGAGGGATCGTAGCGCGGGAACGGAATTTTGCGCGGGCGATGTCATTCACGCACCCCGCAGCATTCACACACCCCGCAGAAAAAGAGGCGGGAGGGATTCAAACAATTCATACCACAGGATGGAATTCCGCCGGGCCGGATAATGCCGGAGGTCGCACACGAGCCATCGGAATCGACATTGCGAACGAAGCGAATGTGCTGATTGCAACGGCACAGGGAGGGGTATTCCGCTCGACCGATAGTGGCAAGTCCTGGATTCGCACCACGGCACCTGGCGAGCTAAAGAATATGAGTTCCCTCGTGCAGGACCATCGCACGGGGCACACCAGTACATGGTATGCCGGAACGGGCGAACTGGTCAGCACCACCTGGCGCCGAACGACGGACAGCCTCGATCCGAACTGGCATTATCCCGATGTGGGTAATGGGATTTACAAATCGACGGATAATGGCCTTTCGTGGAATATCCTTCCCAGCACCGTCGATGCCACACCCGTCGATCTGGATAGCGTCTTCGATGGCGTATGGGAAATCGCCACGGATAATTTCCGCACCGATTCGGATATTGTTTATGCCGCTGGCTACGGCGCGATTATGCGTTCGAATGACGGTGGCGCGTCCTGGGAGCGGGTGCTCGGCGATACAAAGCATATTTCGATTGCATCGGATGTCGCGATCACAACAACTGGAGTTATCTACGCGGTTTTAAGCGGGCAATCCGCCGATGCCGTGATACCTTCCACTGTCGGAGCATGGCGTT